>JANMIS010000694.1:0-5409 GCA_031375925.1 Synechococcales cyanobacterium OTE_70_concoct_197_sub | reverse complement strand
CATTTCCGGACAGCCGGGCCGACTGCCGCCTGTGCCTGTGGTAGAAGGTGCGCCACGATTGGGTGGGCGATAGATGACACGCCAAGGAGCAGCAGCAATCGTACTTTGAGGATATTGCAGACTGAGAAATGCGATCGTCAGGAGAATGGGTTTAAGAAGTAATTGCAGCGAGTTCATGGAGTCCTCAGAGAGGTTATGAAAAGTTTGTATGGGTCTATCAATATTTCGATCGTTGTTCTCTTACCTACGCAGAATTACACAGAATTCCGGATATATAGTATTTACTTTTTTATTCTATGCAATCGATTTCAATGGCTAGGAGTTTTTGAGAACTGCGGCTAAAAAACGATCGACGTAGTAAAGCGCAAATTGGTTGCTCATGCCTTGAAATACCGCATCGAAGGCATGGTCGGCCCAGGGAATTTCGATGAATAGGACGGCGTTTTGGTTTTGGGTGAGGGTTTCTGCGAGATGTCTTCCAAAGCGAGATTCAACAATGTGATCGCGCCCGCCGTAAATCAAGAGCGAGGGCGGAAGTCCGGGTTTGATCGAATTGATGGGCGAGGCTTGGATATAGCGATCGGGAAATTCATCCGGGGTGCCACCGAGAAAGGTGGTAAGGACCGATCGTGAATCAATGGGATCGGGCGTTGGGAGGTTGTAATAGCCGGAAGTAAGATTGACGGGGCCGTAGTAGTTGACAACTGCCTGAATGGGGAATGGACTCGCTCCGTAGGCCGCAAGGGAGGCAAGCTGCGCACCTGCGGACCTGCCGACTAAGGCGACATGATTGAGATCGCTCTCGTATTTGAGGGCTTGGCTCTGGATAAATCTCAGGGCGGCTTGGACATCTTGAAGCTGTGTGGGAAAGATGTGAGCGGGCGCATGACGGTAGGAAATAGCCCAAACGCTGTAACCTTGTCCAGCCAGATATTGGTTAAATGCCGCATCACTATCAGGATTCCCCCGCTGCCATGCGCCGCCGTAAATGGTGACGATCGTGGGATTGGGACCAGGACGCTTAGGGCGGTAGAGGTTTAGGCTGAGTTGGGTGTTGTCGGAGATGAAGGTGAGGTTTTCGGTGGTGCGAATGGAGTTTTTGGGGATGCCGTGGATGAAGTCATGAAGGCTGAAGGGGGCCGATCGAATGTTTTGAGCTTCAACAGATTTGTGAATGGTATTTAAAAAGGTGGCGAACTTTCGATCGGTTTGGATTTGGGCATTTGGAAATTGGATTAGGGGAATGGCGCTGAAAAGAAGGGCGGTAAGGGCAATAGCGATTGTGGGTTTAGCGCTATGTTGGGTGAAGAGGACGATCGTAAGAATCAGGTTAAGTGCGAGGAGTGCGGGACTGATTTCCGGTGTGGCAACGCTAAGTGGGAGTAAAGAAAAGATCGGTGCAGGAATGACGATCCAGCTACACAGAAAGAGGGAAAAAATGCTGATGAGAAGAAGTCCGCTTTGAAGCATGGATACAGGTGGGAAAGGGCTTGTAAGATTATGACAAATCCCGATCGAATTCAGGTACGATCGAGCATATACTGGCTCGACTAGGAAACTGCAAGGTGATTGGTCTTAAAGTGACTGGTCTTAAATTGTCCCCTAGAAGAGTCGTCATTATTGACTCAGGAGCGATCGAATGACGTTCACTAAAACCAGATTTACAAGTTTTGAAGCGTACCTGAACGCAGACGTGTGTGACCTGCCAGAAGGTCGATGCGAGTATTGGGATGGGGAATTGGTTGAACTTATGACGGAATCCGGCAACAATGATTCAATCGCGATCTTTATTCAGTTAGCGCTCATTGCGATCGGGGTGCCGTTTAAGCTTGTCCGTCCCGGTCGAGCAGAAGTCGAAGTCATCGGCAAACCTAGAACCCGGTTCCCTGATTTAACGGTGTTACAGGATATTCATCTGACCTTGACCGAAAAGCGCCTTACGATTACCCGTGAAATGCCACCGCCCAGGCTGGTCGTCGAGGTCGTTTCCCCTGGCAGTGAGTCCAAGGACAATTACAAGCGCGACTATAAAGATAAGCGAGACCAATATGCTGCGATCGGGATTCCTGAATATTGGATTGTGGACCCCGATCGGGCATGGATTATGGTCGGCACTTTGGTTTCTGCTGTCTACCAGTTCGTGATTTTTAAGGGCAATGATATAATTATATCTCCCACTTTTCCTGAATTAAAACTGACGGCTGCGATCGTCTTGGAGGCTTAAAACTGGTTTTTGCGCGATCGGACCTCAGCATAGGTTTCCACATCGCCCGTTGTCCCAAGGCGCGATCGAATGGCCTCTGCATCCCAGCGCAAAAACGGATTGGTTCGTTTTTCAAATCCCATTATGGTTGGAATAGTTGGCTCTAATCGCGATCGTAATTCTGTGACTTCTAGCATTCGCGATTGTAGTTCAATATTGTCTGGATCAATAGTTAGCGCAAACCGTAAATTATCCAAAGTATACTCATGGGCACACCAAATCTTCGTCGCATCAGGGAGCGATCGGAGCTTGGCGAGAGACTGCTGCATTTCTTCGTAGGTGCAATCTTTGACGCGCCCGGAACCCGCAGAAAAAATAACATCCCCGCAGAATAAATCCGCCGATGCCTCAAAGTAATAGGCCAAATGCCCGTGACGATGACCCGGAACAGCTAGCACCTGCCCCACCGATGCCCCAACCTGGACCCGATCGCCGCCATTGAGAAATACGGTCTGCCCTGGAATGCGACCCCGATCGATCGCATTGCCGTAGACCGGGATTCCTGGAAATGCCTTCAGCAATTCGCGATTGCCTGCAACATGATCGCCGTCGTAGTGCGTATTTAAAATCATGGAAAGCTGCAAATCGTGAGCTTGAAGAAATTTCAACACCACTAGGGCATCTCCTGCATCCACCACAGCGGTCGATCGAGATGTCTCGTCCACCAAAATGAAAATATAGTTATCCGACAACGCGGCCAAACGGTACACTTGCATCATTATGGTTAAAAAATAAGGTTTGGTAAACTGTTGATCTTCTGGCAAAGCTGTCGATATTAGAAGGTAGCCTAGGGACCGTAATTAAGCCGTAATTAATCTGTATATGTTGAGTGTTGCATAGTTTGAGAGGCATTTGAAGTATGGTCCTGTCCCGAAAGCCCGAACAACTCTCGATCGCCGAGCAGCTTCCTCGCATCAAAAAAACACGCCAACTCACACCAGACGTCTACCGTCAGCTAACGACGGCCCTTCTGTCCAATCAGTCGCTCTCGCCAGATTTGCGCCAACAGATCGTCCTTCTTTTAGACGAAATCAAACTTGGCTTCGTTGTCATCATTGCTGATGAATCCCAAAAACCAAAAAACAAACGTTAAATTTAAAATTCTAAAATGCCCAAAGTTTCTCTCATCGTTAACGATCTCTCTAGTGGTGGCACTGTGCGCGCTTATTTGTTGGCGCTGGTGTTGCATAAAATGGGCTATGGAGTAGAAGTGGTGGGCTTTCAATTTGGGAAAGCCTTGTATGCAGAACCGCCAGATGGGGTGCAGGTCCGATCGGTTCCCGGCAGCATTTTACCGGGCGTTTTGTTTAAAGTCCCTGAATTGTTGAAGTATTTAGATGGTGACTATATTTACGCAGTGAAACCGAAGGCGACGAGTTTTGGGATTGGGTTGTTGCGGCGTTGGCAAACGGGAAAACCATTGCTGTTGGATATGGATGATTGGGAGATGAGTTGGTGTGGCGGGGATGACTGGAATTACAGTCCGGTTAGTTTAAAACAACGCTATCGGGATTTGTTCAAACCCAATGGTCAACTGCGAGAGCTGGATCATCCGCTGTATGTGAAATGGCTGGAAAAATGGGTCGATCGGGTCGATGCGCTGACGGTTGATACCAACTTTCTACAAAAACGCTTTGGGGGCGTGTATTTGCCTAATGGAAAAGAAACGGGACTTTTTGATCCGAGTCTTTATGATGCAGATGCGGTTCGATCGCAACTGGGCCTGTCTCAATATCGCATTTTAATGTTTCCCGGTGCGCCGCGTCCGCATAAGGGCGTGGAAGATGTATTGGATGCGCTGGAACTTTTGAATCAAGATGACTTGCGCGTAGTAATCATTGGTGGAAGTCCTTACGATGACTACGACGATCGGCTTAAGCAACGCTACGGTAAATGGATGATTCAATTGCCCCGATCGCCCGTGGAAAAAATGCCAGAACTGGTTGCAGCAGCTCATGTGGTCATTGTGCCCCAGCGAGATACCCTAACCGCCCGCGCGCAATTCCCGCTGAAGTTGAGCGACGGCATGGCCATGGCGAAACCCATCCTTTCGACGAGAGTGGGCGATATTCCTGAAATTCTCGGGGATACGGGCTATCTGGTGGAACCCCAAAATCCGAAACAGATTGCTGAGATGATTGAATTTATTTTTGAAAATTGGGATCTGGCGCAGCAAAATGGAAAACGGGGACGCGATCGGTGTTTGGAATGCTACGGGACAGAAGCGATGTCAAAAATTTTAAGAGGTCTTCTTGAGACAGTAAGATAGAGCGAGTTCTCTATAGGTTTTCCATGAATGCATTGCCCCAAAATCGCAGAGATCTGGCATCGTTAGGTAATCCACCGATTAATATTTTTGCGTTGCCGTTTACAGGGGATGGGTTTCAATTGGGCGATCGGATGATTCCAGCGACGATCGCCCTTCGTCGAGAACTCAAGGGTCAATTGCAATCGGGTCAGCGATTTGATTTTGGGATTCGGCCTGAAGCTGTGACGATTAACTCGGCGTTGCCCCATGTGATGGGAACGGTGATTGCGGTGGAGCCGTTGGAGAATGAGGTATTGGTGCGGGCGGAGTTGCCGGGTCCGGGCGGTGTTTTCCCGATCGCTTTTGTAATATCTAGAGATGATCTTGCGCCTGCTGTTGGCTCAGTTGTGCCTTTGAAGTTTGATTTAAAACAGATGGCTTTATTTGATTTGGGGACGGGCGATCGGATCTTTCCTGTGGTGTGATTGCGCTTCTAGCCTGTGGCGTCAAATCAGCTAGGCAATGCCAGAGTTTATAATTTTGCGGCATACTAGAGAAAATTTGTGCTAAGTGGGTTGCTATGGTCATTGAGTGGGGTGTTTTGGGTGGTGCGCTGGTGAAGGCGGCGGCTAGTTCGGCTGCGGGGTAGCTGGCGGGGATAGTGGTGGAGGCGGGGAAGGCGAAGATTTTTCCGGGGGAGTTGGAGAGGGCGATCGAGGCGGGATTTAGGGCGGCGATCGATGAAGATGAGACGTATTCACCGCCATCACATTTATTTTATCACTGTGATGGCGGTGGGAAGCAAAGGGGTGAGTTGTTGGCGAGGGCGATCGCTTAGACTACCGATCGGTGCGATATAATGACCACAACTCTTTTAAATCGAGGTGCTGTCATGTCA
>JANMIS010001047.1:0-1835 GCA_031375925.1 Synechococcales cyanobacterium OTE_70_concoct_197_sub | reverse complement strand
CGTGGATTGCCGTACCCTGATGGGTTACAGGAAGAAACCCCGAGCTAAAATTGCCGCGTTGGTTGTAGGGCAGGCCGCGTGCGTCTGGCAAAACGACAAACGTCGGTAGGTTTTCGTTAAGAGTCCCGAGTCCGTAACTTACCCATGCTCCGAAACATGGAAAACCTGGAAGCAAGAAACCGGTGTTCATCAAATAACTTGCCGGCCCGTGCACGTTTGTTTTCGAAGTCATCGAGAGCATCAGGGCCATGTCATCGACGTGCTTAGCCGTATGCGGCAACAATTCGCTTACCCATCGTCCCGTCTGGCCATGTTGGGCAAATTTGAATGGCGAGCCCAATACATTGCCTGGCACACTGGTGGCAGCTTCGATTCGTTCACTTGTAGTTGGGGTAAACTTCTGTCCGTGCCTCGCCTGCAACAAAGGTTTGTAGTCGAACAGGTCCATCTGGCTCGCGCCCCCGTTCATAAACAATTGTATGACCCGTTTCGCTTTTGCGATGGGATTCCGTTCTCCGTTCCATTGGGTTTTGGTATCGGCCGACGATTTGCAATCCTTTGCGAGTAAATGCAGAAGCGCAAGCGACCCAATTCCGCAGCCTGAAGTCTCTAAAAAATGTCGTCTCGATATCATGTATCCCGGCTCTCGATCAATCGACGAAAATAAACTCATTGGTGTTGAAAAGCAGTCGGCAAAAATTGGCTAAGCCGTGCTTCTCAGCGTATTCAACAAATCGATTGAGCTCAGCATTCCTAGGCTCCCGACCAAAAGCAAGCTGAATAGCCAGCGAAATACGTGAAGACGTGCTCTTCGCTTCCGAAGTCAACCTCATTGCAAGGTGCTCCGAGTGTCGAATAACAACGGCGTCGTTCCACATCGAAAGTGCTTGTTGAACTGTAACGCTGTTAGCGCGAGTTGGCATGATTTGGTCCCCCGCCGGGCAGTCGAGCGCCTCCATAAACGGATCAGGCAACGTGCGAAACAGGAAACGATAGACGCTGCGACGCGATGCCGTTCGGCCATCCAAATCGAATTGACTGTAGTCGATGATTGGGGTCACATGTCGCCCCGGTTTGAGATCAAACTGCCTGTCACTTGGGCCACCCATACTAAGATCGAGTTGCCCTGAAATCTGGATCATCCCATCGCGAACACACTCCGCATCGAGTCGCGAACGATGCATCCGCCATAATAACCGGTTTTCGGCATCGACCCTTTCCTCACAGACTTTCTGATTCGCAGACGTCGAAGTCGATTGCCTATACGTCTCGCTGGTAACGATCAACCGATGAAGTGCTTTGAGCGACTGGCCGGAATCACGGAACCTAAGCGCCAACCAATCCAGTAATTCCGGATGCGACGGTTTGGTGCCCAATCTGCCAAAATCATTAGGAGTATCAACAATTCCTCGCCCGAAATGTTGCAACCAAACCCGATTCACAATAGAACGCCACGTTAGTGGATTATCCTTTTGAACGATCCAATCCGCTAGCGCTGCTCGCCGTTCGGACTCACGGCTGGGATTCGTCAAAACAAAGCGTCCTGACAACGCAGCGATGCCTGATAAAGCGCCAGCAGCCAATTCCTCTTTTGGATTGCGGATATCACCTCGCTCCAACCGGTGGATCGGTCTTGGTCCTGATGGAGGTTTCAATCCTCCGTCCGGTTCAAAGTCGGCAGCCGCAGCATACACTATCGACGGCTTGGGAAGTTTGGCGAGCTCGCGGGCAACTCGATCGCGCTCAACGTGGAGAGCAAGCGCAAATCGTTGCTCCTCGGTGCGAGCCGGTTTGACAATGGACAAGATGGTTTCGATTTCTGCGGGCAATGAATT
>JANMIS010000667.1:0-9992 GCA_031375925.1 Synechococcales cyanobacterium OTE_70_concoct_197_sub | reverse complement strand
CACATCAACGTCCACATCCCCCATCACGTCTCTGTCGCAATTCCGTCTTACAATCTGCGGGCTGCGCACAACCATTTGAAATCCATTTGGGGCGATGAGATGGTGATTCGGAATTTTGATTTGAAACTGGTTAAGCAGATTACACAAGAATGTCATTTGTATCATGAAGACCGTTTCTATCAAACTTTCAATGAGTTTGATGCGTCGAAAAACTAGGATTTAAATCCTGATTATCAAGAAGGGCGATCGTGAGTTTTATCTGACGATCGCCCTTTTGTTTGATGGCGATTCTTTGTGCTTACTGCGATCGGCCTGCCGTCAATACCTGATTTGCCGTTAAGTTTAACGCTGGAAACGTTGGCGAGAGAATGGTCTGATCACCCTGAAATTGTTCAAAACAATATTGCCCTGATATCAAGCTTCCAATCTGAACCCAGCACCGCTCAGGATCAATTCGCCATAGCTCTAAGATTCCACGATCGGCATATTCTTGGGGCTTCTCTTCATAGTCACGCTTATAGTTTGCTTTGGTTTCATCGCCAGGAGAAACAACTTCCACAATAATTAGCGGATTCGGGTCGCTTAGTTTTAGACAAGATTCAGTACGCCCTTCAAGTGCAGTAGACGATTCCTGTGAATGAAACATGAGGTCAGGGTCGCGGGCCGTGACGTATTTGCTTCTGACTTGAATTCTTTCCTTTATCCCTAGTCTGTCAGCAGTCAACCCCAGCAACGGGAAATACTGAATTAGAAATATTGCAATCAATAGATTAACCCGACTCTCTGCACCCATCTCAACCAAAACCCCATCCACAAGCTCATACCGCATCTCCGTGCCGTCTTCATATTTCAGAAACTCCTCTAAGGTCATTCTGAGTTGATCTTGGACTAGAGGAAAGCATTCGGTAGCAATAGCCATAGATCGCTCCTAACTTATGTTTCAACTTGAATCAATAAAGCCCGCAAATCCAAAGACTTGCGAGCTTTACAATGAACGAGCATGGCAGGAATCGAACCTGCGACCCTCAGAACCGGAATCTGATGCTCTATCCCCTGAGCTACATGCCCAACTCGTTCCGTTCACACATTAACACAGAATCAGAGCGGATTGGCAAGTTAACTCATCTGTCACATTACGGATTAGCCGTTTTACGTCATCCCAATGTCGTGGACTTTGCTAACGCAACGCTTCGCGAACGACTTCGCTCAGCCCACTAAATTCTAGGTTGAGGACTGAGCGGAGTCGAAGTCCGGCTGGAGCCGTATTTATTGGCTAGTCCCTTACTGGTTCACGCCCCGATCGCTCAACTGTTTCACAAAGAACTCTTCTAAACTCGGTCTCGCTAATGTAATCGAAATCAACTGCGCCTGAATCAATCGCAAGCTCGCCATAAAGTCCTGCGGTTCACCTTTAAGCACGCCCACCCAGAGACCATCTTGAAAGTGCAAATTTGCCAGACGCTGCTGCAAAATATCAGGATTACCGCCTTTGACTTTGACAATGTACGATCGAACATCACCCAGCAACTCCGTCAGAGAACCTGCGCAAATCATTTCGCCCTTGTCTAAAATTGCAACCCGATCGCAAATCTTCTCCACATCCGACAACACATGACTGTTAAAAAAGATGGTTTTTCCTTGACGTTTTAAAGATTGAATAATCTCGCGCATTTGAAATCGACCTAAGGGATCTAGACCAGACATGGGTTCATCTAAAAATACTAACTCTGGATCATTCATCAATGCTTGAGCCATCCCAATGCGCTGCAACATCCCTTTTGAATAGCGACGCAATTGCTTTTTCTTTGCGTCCTTTACTGATAATCCTACAAGGTCTAAAAGTTCTGGAATTCTGGCTTGTTTCACCTTTGCCGGAAGCTGAAATAAGCCTCCCGTAAATTCCAAAATCTCCCACCCCGTTAAATAGTCATAGAAGTAAGGATTTTCTGGTAGATAGCCAATTCGGGCTTTTACTTTCCGATCGCCCAAGGGTTTTCCTAAAAGCGTCGCCTTGCCTCGACTAGGCCGGACAATGCCCAATAACGTCTTTAGCAGTGTGGTTTTTCCCGCACCATTTTGACCTAGCAACCCAAAGGTCTCTCCCTTATATACCGTCAAGTCTAAGCCCGACAGCGATCGGACCCGCTGCACTAGCCAAAACCCCGTCCGGTAAGTCTTACTGAGGTTCTGAGTCTGAATGACGGTCGGGGCATCGCCTTCGGTGGGCATAGGGTTGGATTCGATGGTGCTGTCCATAGGATTGGTAGAGAGTATCTAGACAGCACGATAGCAACGTTTGAAGGGTTTGGCACGATTTTTTAGAGATTACGATTAAAAACTCGCTATAAAATCTGTAAAATTCAAGTTCTATTTGCGATGGAAGATAGATTAAATATAAGATTAAAAGGCTTAGAGATACAGGAGTCAAAGCCCATGGAACGCCCAAAATTAACTGCGATCGTCACGGGTGCGATTTCCCTTGTTTTAGGTATTTTGTATTTGCTAGGGGTTCAGATTCTAGATGCAAGAGAAATGGTTCCAGCGCCGATCGGTCTGCTAATCCCTCACTTGTGGTAGTTCCCATTCGTGACGATCGAGATCCCTCGATAAATTTGCTCCACCAGCAATAGCCTTGCCACATCATGGGTAAAAGTCATGGAGGAAAGGGCCAGTCGAACATGGGCCGAACGTTCGAGTTCGGGGGTAATGCCGTCAGATGAACCGATCACGAAAACGAGGGAATGATTAAGGGTTTCTTGAGACAAAAACTGGGCGAAGTCTTGGGAGGTCTGAACCTTGCCGCGTTCGGTTAAGACAATGAGCCGATCGTGTGTCTTGAGATGGGGCGCGATTTCGGCATATTCAGTTCGTCGATTGGAGTCTTTTAGTTCTTGCAGCGTGAGTCCGGGAATGCGTTTGGCATATTCTTGAATACCCGCTTGGATCCAAGTGTGCTTTACCTTTCCCACTGCCAAAATCCTGATCTTCCGCTGTATCTCGCTCGTCATTGCCTCAACCCGTACTCCAAAATTCACCGGTAAAAGATTGTAACCCCTGGAATCTAAATTGTGGATGCAGATGAGACCGTCAAGATGTCAAAATAACATTAATCTTTTGGGTGCTGTTGCCGAATGCCGATCGCTATTCCCTTTTTATTGTTTGTATTGCTATTGCTACTGGTCTTCCTAGGGCAAAACTTGGAGCCTGTGGTGCCGATCGTTCTCTTTGGGGTCACGTTTCCTCCGTTGCCGTTGGCGCTGTGGCTCGTGGGTGCATTAGGTTTGGGCATGGGTTTGAGCATGGGTTTTGTGCTGATTCTGACGATCGCCCGCCGCACCCCGAGAGCAAAGTCTGGAGTAGCAGACTCAGAAGTTTGGGACGATTCTAACTGGGACGAAGCGGAAAAGAGTGAGGCGAATAGGCCTAAGACCATTCCAAAACCCCCAGATATTGATGCGCCCTTCCGGGTAATCACGCCGCCCATGCGGAAGTTGGAAGAGGATGAATAGTTTCGGTTAATTCAGGCGATCGATACAACCCTTTGTTATATGGCTAGTTGTAATTGCTTGGGATCACGCTCCTGAAGAGTTAGTAGCATGACTAATCCAGGATTCACAAGAAAATCCCGGACAACTTCTGCAACAACTTGCGCTAGGTCGCAGGGGACAGCGTTGCCTATTTGTCTATAGACTGAGCTTTGTCCGCCAATGAACTGATAGTCATGGGGAAAGGACTGTATTCTAAGTGCCTCATCAATTGTTAATCGTCTAAGTCTTTTAGGTGCAGCATCTGAAGGTAATGATTCTCCCCCTTTCATCAGGTAAGAGTGATACCATTCAATCCAGCTATCTTGACCAAAGTAGCAATGCTCTTCATCGATAATTGGTGTTTTATTCCCACCCATAGAAGCGTGGAGAGCGCATGAATATCCATCAGGATTCAATGGTCTTCCCTGACCATTAAACATCATTCCTGCATAGGGAGATCGTCGCATGACTGGCTTTACAGCTATGGTAACTTTCGCATTACATGTTCGCTGATTGTTCTTGGAACCTGCGACTCCTAACGGTGAAACAATATCCCTAACTGTAGGCGATGTTTTTTTATACCGATCGAACTGTGCTTCTAAATCGCTAATGTCTTCAATATCTCGAAACCCAATCAGGAACATACGTTCGCGGGATTGGGGCACACCGAAATCGGATGAATTGAGTACTATCAGCTTACACTTGTATCCTAACTGACTGGCAGAGTGGAAAAGCTTTTGACGAATCTCAGCCCATTTATCAAGAATCGCCAACGCCTTAACATTCTCACAAATAAAAGCCCGAGGCTTTATAAGCTCAACAGTTTCCATAAAAACCCATAGCAATTTGCTACGCGGATCATCAGGGTTCATCTTTCCAGCTACAGAAAACCCCTGGCAGGGTGGACCTCCAAAAACGAGATCGACCCCCTCAAATCGACGCATATCACTCAGGTCTTGGTTGATGTCGCCACATTTGATAACCCCTCTTGGGTGATTTGCCTCATATGTAAGGCAAGCGTCTCTGTCAATATCGTTAGCACTAACAATCTCAACTCCTGCTCGGCTGAATCCAACATCCATGCCGCCCGCGCCAGAGAAGAGCGAGAGTCCTGATAAAAGCTGTTTGTTCTTCATATATGCGATTTTGGCATATCTGCCGTTCCAAATCAAGATCTAGATTATGGAAAGTCGAAAGCAGTCTATATCAAGTATTCACGATCCCGAGTATCACAGGATTGTTGATGCACTTATTTGCCTACGAGAAAAAGCAAAGCTCTCTCAGAAAGCGATCGCCCATGAGATTGGATTGACGCAACCTGATGTTTCCAAAATAGAGCGTCGGGAACGCCGAATCGACATTCTGGAAGCACTCCGATGGGTGCGGGCTACAGATACTGATCCTGCTGAGTTTTTCGCCCAGTTCGCTAATTCAGAGAGTTGAGCATGAGTCTTGCCAAACCAACCGTCGATCAAAGAGCAGCCGAGCGACTTCTTCGAGAAGCGATCGTAATAGCACAAGATGATTCTCGAGAAATTTCAGCGACGGAATGGGATATCGAGATCAGAACCATCATTCAAGGGAAACATCTGACCTTCAGATACATTCTTGTGACTGCTCTTTTAGGTAAAGCAACTAATCCAAATATCAATGCCCCTGCTAGAGCGAACTGACCATAGATCTTGGTTGTGTTGCAGCCGCTACCATTTCCTCCCCTGTCAAACTAAAAGCCCGAACTTCGGTAATTTTGACAGGAACAGTTTTGCCTTTGAGTTCAGTGATATCGCCTTTGAAAAACGTCAGTCGGTTAGCACGGGTGCGGCCCATAACTTGAGTGGGATTTTTTTGATTTTGTTCTTCGACAAGAACTTCTTCAATGCGACCTGCATACCGATCGCTGCGCAGTTGTGCGGTTTGGGAAACCAATCGATTAATGCGTTGGAGCCGATCGACTTTCACTTCTTCACTCAATTGGTTATCCCACAGTGCAGCGGGCGTTCCAGGGCGCGGAGAGTAGGCCGCTGTATTCACCATATCAAACCCTAGTTCTTCAATTAAAGTCAGGGTCTTTTGGAATTGCTCTTCGGTTTCACCGGGGAAGCCGACGATCGCATCAGCGCTAATGGACGCATCGGGCATGTACTGCCGAACGGTGTCAATGATGCGGCGGTATTTTTCTTGGGTGTACCCCCGTGACATTGCTTTTAAAATGTCATTGTCGCCGGATTGAAAGGGAATATGGAAATGTTCGCAAACCTTTGGAAGTTCGGCGCAGGCTTTAATTAGGCGCTCGGTGAAGTAACGGGGATGACTGGTGGCAAAGCGGATACGATCGATGCCATCAATATCATGTACGGCATATAGCAAGTCGGTGAGGGTATGCAAATGCTGGCCGTCGGGTTTGCTGCCGGGAAGGTCTCGGCCATAGGCGTCAATGTTTTGGCCGAGAAGGGTGATTTCTTTGTAGCCTTGGCGGGCAAGGTCTTCCATTTCGGCTTTGATGGCTTCGGGGGTGCGGGACTGTTCTAAGCCACGGACGCCGGGGACGACGCAGTAGGTGCAGCGCTCGTTGCAGCCGTAAATGACATTGACCCAGGCGGTGACGGCACTGTCACGGCGAGGTTTGGTAATGTCTTCCATAATATGGACAGGTTCTGTGGCGACGACTTGTGAACCGTTGAAGACCTGTTCTAGAAGATCGCCCAATTGATTGGCGTATTGCGGTCCCATGACGAGGTCAAGTTCTGGAACTCGGCGCAGTAGGGCCTCGCCTTCCTGTTGGGCAACGCATCCGGCAACGATGAGGGTAAGATTTGGGTTTGTTTTTTTACGAATGGCTTGTTTGCCGAGGTAGGAGTAAACCTTTTGTTCGGCGTTGTCTCGGATAGTGCAGGTGTTGTAGAGAATTAGGTCCGCGATTTCGGCGTTGTCTTCGTTCTCGAAGCCCATTGTTTCTAGGATTCCGGCCATGCGCTCAGAGTCAGCCTTGTTCATTTGGCAGCCGAAGGTGGTGATGTGGTAGCTACGGGCCATGGTGGTGCTTGAGAAAAACAATAGTCATATATTCTACACCCAGACGCATCTTTACTGAAATAGAGGGCCGATCGCAGTGTTGAACCCAGGCAGTAATGGTGACGTGAGATTATCTGACTCTAGCAACGTAGAGACGAAATGCAGCGCACCGTCTTGGTGACGATAAACTTCAATGGTTTTGAGTTGCCAATTAACGATCCAATATTCTTGAACGCCATGTTGGGAATAAAGTTTGAGTTTGAATTCTTTATCACGTTGATGATTCCGATCGCCAGGGGACAGAATTTCGACAATCAGTTCAGGGGCAGCGGTGAAATGTCCTGCATTATCAATGCAGTTATTGAGACGAGCTTGACTGACCCATACCAGATCGGGAATGACGGCATCCGTGGGCGTGAAAATAACGCCAGGGGTTTGAACGACTTTCCCCAAACCTGTCTCTTTAGACCAGATTCCTAATTGAATGTTAAGGTTGCTAGCCGCGTCTTGATGGTTGATGTGGGGTGCTCGTGTCACGTAGAGTTCTCCGTCGATAATTTCAAGGCGTTTCCAGCCGTCTTGATCGGGCATGACATCGAGGTCTCGGGTGGTCCATTTGTGGGTGGTTGTGGCCATGGAGGGTTTGTCGAATGTTGTTGAGTTGATTGTAGCGAATCTGGGTCCGGGAATAATGTCGAATCAAACCTTACCCTCGAAGTAAGTCACGCCTGCAAAAATCAAAAACAAAATCCCGCCAACAGCCGTGATCACTTTCTCTGATAAGTGGGATGCGATCGATCGTCCTGCATAGACTGCGATCGCCGCACAGATGGCATGGCCCAGAATGCCGCCAAGGATAACGCCAATGGGGTTCTGGGCGGCGGCAAGGTTGATGGTGGCAAATTGGGTTCGATCGCCCCATTCAGCAACGAATGTCAATGCGAATGCTTTAATGGCGATCGCCACTGCGCCCCGTGATTTGTCAAAATTGGATTCTGAAATGACTGCACAGGCTTCCTGTTCAACCTCTTTGAGACTGCCGCCTTGCATTTTAGAGGCATCGTAAAGGAGCTTGAGACCAAAGAGTATGAAAAGGACGATCGAGCCGTAATGCGTTACGTCTTTAGGCAATAGCGCCAGGACTCTGCCTAGACCCACGGAAAGAATTGTCATGGCCGCCAACGCCAATGTCGCACCGATGAATACCCAACGCCTCGAATAGCGCATTGCTAAACAAAGGGCAATAAAAAAGGTTTTGTCCCCTAATTCAGAAGCGGTAATCAATGTCAATCCAGCCGTAAAGGCTGTTAGCATTCCATCCGTCGCAATGGCTAACATTCGATCGCTGCCCCCAATATTTTCTCAACACAAACTGCCCTCAACACAAACTGCCCTCAACACAAGCAGCACTCAACACAAGCGTAGATTAGGATGCGATCGATTGTTTAAAGATGAGACAACTATGAAAATAGGGGGGACTAAGCTCACAAGTTCCTCAAATTTTTAACATAATCTTAAGGAATATAAGCGCTTTATTCGTCATTAGATCGCCTAGCAACACTTAATAATATCTAGGTCTTTAATATGCTACCAACCTGCACCTGCTGCTCCGATCGCCTCATTCGTCATATTCGTCAAGGCTCTATTTACTGGTGGTGTCATTCGTGTTGGGCGGAAATGCCCAATATGGAAGAAGTTTTGGGATTATCTACCCACGGGGAAATGCTTGAAACGCCCGTCTCTCCTCAACCCCCTGCGCCTCAGCCCAGACTCTCCCCCACTTTGCAAGAGCAAATGGCTCCTGCAAAGCTTCCCATCAGCATTCAACGTCTATCGGCTCATCGAGTGGCTTAGATTAAGCAAACCGTGTCTGAACAAAAGCGATCGATCTGCGTCACTTTGACGGGCTTAACTTGCCAAATGTCTTCGCAATATTCTCGGATTGACCGATCGCTTGAGAACATGCCCATACGAGCACTATTTAAAATCGACATCCGAGTCCATTGAGTTTGGTCACGGTAAGCTTCAGCCACACGGTCTTGGCAATCAATGTAGGATTGATAGTCTGCCAATAGCAGGTAGGGATCGTGATGCAAGAGGTTATCAACGATCGGCTGAAACAGGCTGCCATCGCCATGGGAGAAAATCCCAGAGGAAATGCGATCGAGCACAAGTTTTAGCTCTGGATTGCTGTTGTAGTAATCCCAAGGGTTGTAGCCCTGAGCCTTTACTTCATTCACTTCTTCAGCCGTCAAACCAAACAAGAAGAAATTCTCCTCGCCCACTTGCTCCATAATTTCAACGTTTGCACCATCGAGGGTGCCGATCGTCAAGGCTCCGTTCATGGCAAATTTCATATTGCCTGTGCCAGAGGCTTCTTTGCCTGCGGTGGAAATCTGTTCAGAGAGGTCTGCTGCGGGATAGACGTTTTGGGCGAATTTAACGTTGTAGTCTTTGAGGAATACGACTTTAATTCGATCGCGCACGTCGGGATCATTATTGATTACATCAGCAATGGCATTGACCAATTTAATAATCAATTTAGCCATGTAATAGCCCGGAGCCGCCTTGCCCCCGAAAAGGAAGGTGCGGGGAGTGATGTCGATTTCAGGGTTAGCTTTGATGCGATCGTAGAGCGTCAGAATGTGCAGGATATTCAAATGCTGACGCTTGTATTCGTGAATTCGTTTGGCTTGAATATCGAAAATAGAATCGGGATTAATGGTGACGCCGTAGTCCTGGAGAATGTGATTCGCTAGCTTTTGCTTAATCGATCGTTTGATTTGTTTCCAATCCTCACAGAACTTCGGATCGTCAACTAATGGCTCAATGCGCTGCAACTCGTACAGGTCTGTAATCCAGCCGTTGCCAATGCGATCGGTAATTAGCTTGCTGAGTTGTGGATTGCTCAAGACCATGAAGCGGCGCGGGGTGACGCCGTTGGTTTTGTTGCTAAATTTCTCAGGGGAGAACTCATAAAAGTCTTTGAGGACGGTTTGTTTTAGCAATTCTGAATGTAATGCTGCAACACCATTAATCGCATGACTGCCGACGCAGGCTAGATTGGCCATGCGAACATAACGATCGCCAGATTCATCAATGAGTGACATGCGGGATAAACGATCGGGATCATCAATGAACTTAATCCGCACGGCATCTAGGAATCGCAGGTTAATTTCATAAATAATTTCCAAATGGCGAGGTAGCAGCTCCCCAAATAGCTTAACCTGCCAGCGTTCTAGAGCTTCAGGAAGGAGGGTGTGGTTAGTATAGGCAAGGGTTTTTTGGGTGATTTCCCAGGCTTTATCCCAGCCCAGAAATTCCTGATCGACCAGCAGACGCATCAATTCCGCGACGGCGATCGCAGGGTGAGTATCATTGAGTTGTACGGCAAATTTTTCATGGAAACGATCGATTTCGATTTCCTGACGTTTCATGATCCGAATCATGTCC
>JANMIS010000641.1:0-1864 GCA_031375925.1 Synechococcales cyanobacterium OTE_70_concoct_197_sub | reverse complement strand
CGGCGTTGGGTCAATTGTTGCTGAAGCGCTTTTAGGGTTTCGGGATTTTTGGCAAACATAAGAATGCCGGACGTTCTTCGCTGCTGATCTCTGAGGCGTTTGCGTTCTTGGTGATCTTGCTGGAGCTGTTGCCATTGATCTGAAAATAGCGCTGTCATGTCGGCAAGTTGTTGATGCTCGGGTAGATTTTTCAACGCGATCAATTCTTGCTTGAGGCGATCGAGTTGTTTTAGTAGGTCTTGTTCATCATTAGGAATGTTCATATTTAGAAAGATTAGGAATACTATGGACTATGCCGTAGGAGGGCGTCTTAGGTGATATCTGTTGATTGGATATGTTCGATTTGCAAGAGTGACAGCCAGCGAAAATTTCAAAAATATGGCCATTGGATTCGGGAGTGCGATCCGTGTCAACACCAGTTTGTAGAGGCAATGCCGACCATTGAGCATGCTGAGGAAGTGTATGGTAACGATTATTTTTATGGAGGGGCAGCGGGATACCCGGACTATCTAGCGGAAGGTCGATTAATTCGGAACCATGGACAGCGCTATGCCAAGATTTTATCAAAATATATAAAAACTGGAACGATGTTGGATGTAGGTGCGGCTGCGGGGTTTGTTTTGAGTGGGTTTGCCGATCATCACTGGCAGGGAGACGGCATCGAACCCAATGCGCAGATGGCGGCTTTTGGTCGAGAGCAGTTAGGAATCAATGTACAATCGGGGACGTTGGAAAGCTTAGCAAAGGTGCTGCCGGGAAAAACCTACGATTTAGTCAGTATGATTCAGGTGTTGCCGCACTTTTACGATTTGCATCAAGCATTGCGGTCAGCGGTAGCAGTAACAAACCCAGAGGGGCATTGGTTAATTGAGACTTGGAATCGCAATAGTATCACGGCAAAGGTCCTTGGGTCTGGCTGGCATGAGTATAGTCCACCGAGTGTGTTGCATTGGTTTTCGCCAGATGATCTGAAACGACTGGCTCGACAGTATGGATTTGAGATGGTGGCGCAGGGCCGTCCGCAGAAATGGATTGCAGGAGCGCATGTGAAGTCTTTATTGAGCTATCAGTTTGATTCGATGCCAGGAGGTCGAGGCTTGAAGGCTTTGTTGAGATTGATTCCCGATCGGTTACGCCTGCCTTATCCGGCGGAGGACTTGTTTTGGATGTTGTTTCGAAAGGTTGAGTAATCAGGATCTAAGATATTTTTTAGTTGCTACCTTGAGCCGTCAACCAATTTGCGTCTCCGCTCATTGTTCATCGGGTTAGCTGAGGTTTAGATTGGCAGACGACGAGACGTTTTGGCATTTCAGCAATCCATTGACCACTCCAAGCTTCTGTGACACCACCACCACTGGCGGGACGCAAAGGAAAATACCCAGGTGGAACTTGGCTGCGATCGGTGACGCTATCCACAACGGTTCCCCAACCAACGCGACGCTCGAAGCGGGGCACGTCCTTTTTATTTCTTCCACCGATCGAGACCCAGATGTTTGACTGGATGCTGAGTCCGAAGCGATTGCCGCTGTAGTAGCGCCAGAGTTTATCGACGGTCAGGAGGTCGTTGCAGGGAAAATAACGAATATTCGCTTCGACTAGGTAGCCTTGTTCGAGTTGCGATCCAGCTTTTAGCATTAAGGTGGAGGTCATGGCTGAGGCTTCACGCCATTTTCCCGATCGCAGCAAGGTTTGCAACGGCTCGTAGTCGAGAAGACGATCGGATTTGAGGGTTTCGATCGGGGTTTGAGGGATGGCAAAAGATTTTGCGGCGGGAATTTGACACTATCATGAAATATGCTGCTGGACTTTTCCAACCTGACGCTGTCTCATTCCCACAAATATATATTGTTTAAAAACAATTCAA
>JANMIS010001041.1:0-2355 GCA_031375925.1 Synechococcales cyanobacterium OTE_70_concoct_197_sub | reverse complement strand
GGGGGATGGTGCGGCGTTGGCAAGGTTGATTCGGGATGCTGTGCCGAGTGCTGGGGAGATGGCGGGAAGTAAGGATGAGATGCGGATGGGGAAGCATTTGCAGGATGCTGCGGGGGATATTGAGACGATTTCGTTGGCGTTGGCGTTGACGAGACCGCAGGAGGTGACGCGGGCGGCGAGGGCGATTAATCGATCGATGCGGGAGACGACAAAGAGTTTGGATGCGAAGGTGAAGCCGTTTATGTTGGTGAAGCCTCAGGTGATAGCGGCTTATGGGCAGTTTGCGATTGAGAAGCCTGAGGACGATCGAGCATTGTTGTTGAAGCAGTGGGAGATGATTCGGTGGTATGCCGATCGGTTGCAGTTTGACCATGCGGTGACGTTGGCGCGGGAGTGGATTGTGTCGGTGTTTTGTTGGAAGCTGGGGGCGGATATTGAGCGCTATGACGATCGCGAATGTGTGGCGCAGGCGTTGAATAATTTGAATCATGGTCGGGGGAGTCGGGGGGTTAATCAGTATGATGAGCGGATGCAGGGGTTGTCGAATCGGCGGAAGATTGGGGGGATTTGGAAGGAGACGGTGGGGATTCGGAATCAGATTGCGCATTGTGGGATGACGGGTGGTGAGGGGGCGAGGGAGTTGTGCGATCGGGCGATCGGGCTTTATCCTGATTTTGAGACGGTGATTGCGGGGTTGTTGGGGTGAGATCGTTATCCCGCGAGACCGCCTCGTAATGAATTACGAGGCTAATAGCTCAAACCCGTAAAGGGTTGAAGAGAAGAGTGGATCCGATGAGTATTTATGTTATTTAGGTGTTGACAGGATGAAAAAGTCCGACATAATGAAGGGGTGTTGAAGTTCTATCGACACATTAGCTCTGAACCTTGAAACCTGCATTCTACCGTCGTCATGTGTCGATGACACGCCCAGTAAGCTTTTCAATCTCTGGCAAGACGACCAAAAGAGCAAAAATCAGTCTTTTTTCGGTAGTACAAAGCTATTGTGGAGATTGACCCTATCAGGACTAGCTCCTAGTCAAGGTTTCAAAATGATAGGGTTTCCTGATCGTCACCCCGCGAGGGGATTGAAACCTCGCCCAAGACTTTGATAGCGCTTTTTCGGGTCAAGTTTCCCGATCGTCACCCCGCGAGGGGATTGAAAGGCGGGTTAATATGGGTACGATCGGTTTTGTGAATATGGGTGCGATCGGTTGTTTTAGAATGCGGTCGATCGTATATAAATTGATTTCGTCACCCCGCGAGACCGCCTCGCAATGAATTACGAGGCTAATAGCCCAAACCCGTAAAGGGTTGAAGAGAAGACGGGGAATTAGAAAATACGTCTTTAACCCGTTTTAACGGGTTTTCGCTATTAGCCCCGGAATTCATTCCTGGGCGGTTTCGTGGGGAAACCGACCGATAGCAAAAAAGCCGATCGCATTTTTACGATCGGCTTTTAAATACAATGATCATTAGGTAGAAATTAAATACGATCGCGTAGTTTTTCGATGGATTCGATCGGGAAGTTGATCATTTCAGCGATCGTCTGAGGAATCATACCTGCCCGGAGCAACCAGATGATAATATCCTCTTTCCCTTCTTCTCTTTTCTTGAGATAAGCCGCAGATAAGTTCATAATCAGTTCCTCCTCATGCGGTGTTAGGGATTGGTTTGCTTCTAGGTTCGATCGTGCAGCCTCCCGCACCATCCGCCCCTCAATGTCAATCAACTTCCCCTTCCCCGATCGAAATTCAAACTCGGATGCCGGATGCCGGAAGATCTCAATCAACGAATCGTGGGTCAAAAGCTGTCCCATTAAACCCAACTGCTTCTTTTGCTCCGCGATACTCAAAGTTCGATCGCGCTCAAACCAGACATCGCCTTCTCGCCGTTCCGATGACCTAAAGGTCGGTCGGAGACCATCGGATTAATTCATTGGGACTCGCTTTTCCGATCGTACTTAACAATTCAGTCAAATAATCTTTGGCAAACTGGTCATGAGGAAATTCTGACATTGGACTGTGAATGACGAAACTAAATCAAGATTATCACAGCTATTTTTACTCTATTCACACTGTTACAACCGCAAGGCGTTGGCAGAACCTCCCGAACAGCGATCGTAAATTCTCCTCTGGAAGAGACCTCTTCCAGCCTCGTGGATACTAAAGGAATCAAAGAAGTCAACGCAGCCAGTCTGCATGACTCAGACCATTAGATTTTACTCATCCACACTATCAAAAGGCAACTCTCATGAACTTTAATTTAGTCGATCGTCTCACGAACATTGTCAGCGCTATCAAATTCAAACCCTTGGTCACTCAAGCTTCCCTGGCCTGCCTTGCCGTTTTTGCTGTG
>JANMIS010000619.1:0-1357 GCA_031375925.1 Synechococcales cyanobacterium OTE_70_concoct_197_sub | reverse complement strand
CGAACGCCATTGGGAGTTGAGTCGAGAGACTCAGTTGCCGCTCATCATTCACATGCGAGATTGCGAAACGGAAATGCTCGCAGCTTTGCGTAAGCAAGCGGTCGGAGGCGAGCTTCGCGGTGTCATGCACTCGTTTGCAGGGAGCACGGAAACAGCCATGAAGTGCGTGGAATATGGATTGTTTATTAGCTTCGCCGGTATGTTGACATATAAGAAATCTGAAGAGCTTCGCAAGACAGCGAAGACGATACCTTTGGACCGAATTTTGGTGGAAACCGACTGCCCTTATTTGACTCCTGAGCCGAATCGATCTCGGCGACCTAACGAACCCGCATTTGTTGCCCATACAGCCAAATGCCTCGCGGAAACCATCGGGATTTCGAACAAGGAACTGGCTGAGCGTACGACGGCGAATGCCAAACGCCTGTTTTGGCGGATGAGCTCCTAGCGGTTTTCGATTACCATGTCGGATTCAGGCGATGGACATTGGCACCGCGAAGCCGACTACCGAGCAACGCGCACGCGTCCCACATCACTTGATTTCCCTCGACCATTGTATCTCCAACGTTATTGGTTCAATCCACTGCAGTTCAACCCAGCATCGGCTTATGCTAAAGTCAAAATCAAAACAGACTCCTAATCGAAAATCAGCGAACGAAAAAGTACTGGATTCACTCCCGTCGCTCGGTCAACTCCTGAACGAACTGTGTCAGCTCAATGTTCTGAATGAACATCTTCGATCCGAATTTGAACGATGGATTCGAGATTCAAAGAAAGCTTGGCAGGATGCTGGAACCGATAAGAAGAAGCAGAAGAAGCTTGGAATCGAACTTCGCGACACGCTGGATGAGTTTCGTTGGACAAGCGGACAAAGCGATCGAGGCTTCTACTACCTGGCAGCTATGGCGGATCGGATTCCAGAATTGGCTTCCGTGTTTTGGGGATTGATTCGACAGGAGTTGCACTACAGACTTAATTTTCCACCTCACAAAATCGACCCTTTTGGCACCTGGTACTTCGAACGATTCATAGAGAGGTTTGGGAAGTCGATCCTGGCTGAATCGAATGAGAAAACTTGGCTTGATCTTTGCACTCTCCGCCGACAGAAAAAGTCCACGGAGATGTTTGCCACTCTCGTTCAGATTCAGATCGAACGAGTTGGTGTTACCTACAGGGCAAGACGAATGCTTCAGGATATTCGCGATGATTGCCTCCTTCTCAAAAGGCATCGCGTGCTCTCAGACTTGGCTCAACTGCTTGAGCGGGAACTGTGCAAGTTACCGACGATGACAACGGAGTGGTCGAATTGGTGCAAAGTGGCCATTACATCAATTGTCAAACGACCGAACGAAGATTG
>JANMIS010000609.1:0-1418 GCA_031375925.1 Synechococcales cyanobacterium OTE_70_concoct_197_sub | reverse complement strand
CCCGCGTTTCGTCGCTTGTCGAGAATTAGCCAATTGGGAATGGTGGCGATGGTCTATCCCGGCGCCACACATACCCGCCTCGAACACTCGCTGGGAGTTTATCGCAATGCGATCGAGTTCTTGCAACGACTGGGTGGGGACGATGCGCTCGGAACCGTTCTCGGCGAATACGACGCCAAGATATTTCTCGTGTCGGCGTTGCTACACGATGTTGGGCATTGGCCATTCTGCCACTTGATCGAGGACATGCGTTTGCACGGAATTCCTCGCCACGAGTTTCTGGCTCGTCGGTTGATCACGCAAGGTGAAATCGCCGATGTCCTAACGACGGACTGGCAGGTGAATCCCGTGGATGTTGCCAACTTGCTTGCACCAGACGCGAGCGACGGGTACGGCACAGAGCACAGCGACAACATTCCTATGGCATTGTTGCGATCCATGCTAAGTGGCCCAGTTGATATCGACAAGCTGGACTACCTCGAACGGGACTCGGTGCACGCGGGTGTTCCCTATGGTCGCAATTTCGATCGCAACCGACTGGTGAACTCGCTGTGTATCGACACCGCTCGCAATCGATTGGCCATCACCGACAAGGGGCGAACGGCCGCTGAAATGATGGTCTTTGCAAGGTACGTGATGTTCAGTGAAGTCTATTGGCATCATGCGGTTCGAAGTGCAACAGCCATGCTTCAACGAGCCGTCTATCAAATCCGAGACGACCATGCTCTCACCCAATCCTGGATCGACATGAACGAACCGGAAATGATCGATTCGTTGCTCAAGGAATGCGACGGAAAGCCTTGGGCCGCTTGCATTGATGGTTTGTTTGGGCCGCGACGTCAACTCTACAAGCGTGTCGCACAATTCGACTTCATCAATCATCCAGACGAGCACCTCGCACTGTCAGGAAAACCTTACAATGTGATCGTCGAATTGTCGGCAAAGCTCGCGACCCACCTACAACAGGAATCGGGGCTTCAGGTCGGCGTACACGATGTCCTGGTCGACGCACCGCCCGCAAAATTGGAGGTTCAGTTCCAGCTCGATGTACGGCAACGGGACGGGAGTTACCGAACACTCGGAGAGCTATCGCCAGTGGTGCATGCACTAGCTACAAAGCAGTTTGACGATATCGTCAAGCGGGTAAGAATCTTTGTTCGCCCAGAATTGAGAGATGAAGTGGCCAACATCGATTTCGCGGCGTTGGTAGCTTCGATAACATAACGTCGCGAGTTTAGAGGATTAAATGCAAACGATCGTTTTAACCACTGTTCTGCTCGCGATTTCAAATGTCTTTATGCTGCTGGCTTGGTACGGGCATCTGAAGGAACTGAACGACAAGCCTTGGTATATTGCAGCGCTCATCAGTTGGGGCATTGCACTCTTTGAGTACTTGATTCAAGTTCCAGCCAATCGAA
>JANMIS010000607.1:0-2219 GCA_031375925.1 Synechococcales cyanobacterium OTE_70_concoct_197_sub | reverse complement strand
CGAAACCGCAGCAGCAGACTTCACCGTCGCCCATTGATTCAACAATAGCAACGGCGTAAGGAAAATCCCACCGCCCGTCCCCGTCAACCCTGCAAGCAACCCCAAACCCGCGCCAGAAGAGAGGGCGATCGATCGTTTAGGCTCTTGAACAACCCCATCACTTTGTGATTTCATCAGAAATCGCACGGCTGAAAAAAGCAATATAATACCCAGAATTATTTTAAAAATCTGAGTGGGTAAGTTCACATAACCACCTAAAAAAGCAAACGGAACTGCCAATACAGCAAACGGCCAAAACAATGACCAAGAAAAATAACCCGCTCGCCAAAACTGCCAACTTGTAATAAGAGCAACTAAAATATTTAATACCAATGCGATTGGTTTAATCATCACTGGAGAAAGCTCAAACAATGACATCACCGCAATATAACCCGAAGCCCCCGCATGTCCCACCGACGAATACAAACAAGCGATGATAAAAATGCCAACAGCAAGCAGCGACAAATCCTGAATCGGCATCTCCATATAAGTCTCCGCTTAAAATCTACCTAAAAATCTTCGCAATTCTCCAGGTCCACAATCCGCATCGCCACACCCATCTCACTGCGCTCAATCGCAAACCCCGCAGCCCTCGCTTCGCGCTCCGCCTCCCGCCGCAAAATCGGATCCCGAACCCACAGATTTAATCGATCGATACGAGACAACGACTTAACCTCCCGCACCGCTGTCAACATTTTTGAGGGAAATGCTCTAGATTGAACCAAGGTATTCATTTGATTTGCAACCGCAACAGGAATTTCAGATTCTGGGATAACAGGAATCTGGGCGGCATACACAGACTGTGACGGCTGCTGCAACATTGGCAACTTTGCCATCACTTGTGTTTGTTCGCTCTCCTCAATCTCAATGCCTGCATCTAGACGTTGTTTAACATTATTCAAGTAGCGTTGATTTTTTAAACAAAAGCTATGCCAATCAATTTCTAGGTTGCCATGGTTTTCGTATTTCGCATAGTGTTTACAAACAATGCCCATCACGTCTTCAATAGCCATCGCCCCAAATGCCTTTGCATTGTAATGATCGCCTTTTTGCCATACCTCCGATCGATCGCGCACAAAAGCCTCCAACAAAAAACCCGTCTCCGTCAACCAAGGCCCCTCTGGGTATAGTAAATTTGCCTGCACTCGCTGCGGTCGAATCCCCAGCGCTGGATCATAATTCACTCCCGCCAACCCCGACTCTCCATTCGAGGCTTGAGGCATCTGTAACGCCAACCGATAGAATGCACCGTCATTGATCAGCCAACCTCGCCGAATCAATCGATTAATACAAGGCTTCAAAACATGACGAGAGAGATTGCCTAAACTTTCAATTTGCTCTAACGTTAATGAACTTCGATCGCAGTTAAAAGTCTGATAGCACAACACCACCATCACCTTAAGATCATCTCCACTTAAGGTCTTGAGAGAGGCAGCAACTTGCAAAGGTAGAGGCGTGTGGGACATGCGATCGGGGCAGTTATCAGATACTTTCAGGACTCGGGCTAAAATCAGGCAGCAATTAATTGGTACTAATATACTACCTGATATGTCTACTCTTTAAGCTTTGAACTTCGCTTCGATACGGTCCATTGCCTCATTCACGTTTTCTCGGCTATTAAAAGCAGAAATGCGGAAGTACCCTTCCCCCGCCGCCCCAAAGCCTGACCCAGGAGTCCCGACAACGTTGCATACCGTCAGCAACTTGTCAAAGAAATCCCAACTCGACAAGCCCTGCGGTGTCTTGACCCAAACGTAGGGCGCATTCGTCCCGCCATATACATCAATGCCTGCCGCAGTCAAGCGTTCACGAATGATCTTCGCATTCTCCATATAAAACTGAATCAGCGCTTTAGTCTGTGCTTGACCCTCCGCAGAATAGACCGCTTCCGCACCCCGCTGCACAATGTAGGAGACCCCATTGAACTTCGTAGACTGCCGACGATTCCACAGGCCCCATAGCTCAACCTCTTGCCCATCTTGGGTTTTGCCCTTCAGGGTCTTAGGCACCACAGTCAGAGCGCACCTGGTTCCGGTAAAGCCTGCGTTCTTAGAAAACGATCGGAATTCGATCGCACAGTCCCGCGCACCCTCAATTTCAAAAATTGAATGGGGCATGTCCGGATCCTGAATAAATGCCTCATAAGCCGCATCAAACAAAATAATCGAACCATGCTGACG
>JANMIS010000578.1:0-1446 GCA_031375925.1 Synechococcales cyanobacterium OTE_70_concoct_197_sub | reverse complement strand
ATTGAGACCGCACTGGTCATTCACGAACTGATGCTCTCAGTTGGTGTTAGGCGTTTCACCATTCGAATCAACAATCGACAAGTGCTCACCGGGCTTTTAGAACAAATGGAACTGCAAGGTTCAAGCACTGCGGTGCTTCGAGCGCTCGACAAAATTGAAAAAGTCGGAGAGGAGCAGGTCACCAAGGAACTCAACGCGGCAGGACTAAATGCAGTGCAGGTAGAAAAGGTTCTTGCACTCGCTGCGATTCGTGGAGCGACGGATAGTGTTCTTTCCAAACTGGATTCACTGTTACAAGGCTCGGAAATCGGACAGGCCGGAGTCGAAAGGCTAAGAACCATTTGCGGGGCAATGAAAGCAGCCGGCGTCAAGGATGAGTATTATCAACTCGATGTTTCCATCGCTCGTGGACTAGACTACTACACGGGTGTCGTGTTCGAAACCATTTTAGGCGACCTACCCAGTATTGGTAGTGTCTGCAGCGGCGGTCGTTACGACAATCTTGCCAGTCTTTACACCAAACAGCACTTGCCTGGAATCGGTGCATCGCTTGGACTGGATCGGCTATTAGCAGCCATGGAACAATTGGAGCTCATACCAAAAACCGTTTCTTCGGCAGCCGTGTTTGTTCCCTTGTTCGATCCAAGCCGCATCAACGACTACTTCCAAATCGCTTCGATCGTTCGCAACGCGGGCTGGTCAGCCGAAGTCTATCCCGAAGCCAAAAAACTCGGCCAGCAATTGAAGTATGCCGATCAACGCGGATTCCTTGTCGCGTTGGTAGCTGGTTCGCAAGAACTCGATGCAGGCGAAGTTCAGATCAAGAATTTGGCGACGAAAGTCAGCACCACAGTTTCGTGGCGTGAGACTCCCGAAGTTTTCATCGAAACACTGGCGAAAATGCTTCAACTGCCAGATATGCTCGCGTAAGGCAAACCGCGTTTCCGAGTGTACTGCGCAGCAATGCGTTTTGTATGGTTCCGTTACGAGATCGCGGCGGGAGTGACTACACAACGGGAGACGGGTCCACAGAGGCTGCGAGCAATAACTCAGGTGACATCAATGTGGCGTTAGGCAAAAACCTTACGCCCGATGATCTCGTCGAATTCAATTTCCTAAGGCTCAATCAAAGGGACCTGGAGTTTCCGGGACTCTATTACGACATCGAAAAGCTCAAAACAGACGGCTACGAGGTTGGTTCTGATTAGCCGATCCAAATAGCACCTGCAATTGCTGGATCGATGCTGCGCGGGCGAAGCATGTTGGCCCCAACGCGAAAAACTTTTTTCGCTGGGATGTCCTCGATTGCTTTCCAAGCCACAATACTTAGACGTTGGGCATACGAATTCTTATCCGAAATGCAATCCAGTGAACGCAAAACAGCTTTTTGAAATTCTGGTCCGCGAAAATTCGCGAATGTTGCTCGCATACATTCGTTCCATCCAA
>JANMIS010000560.1:0-3884 GCA_031375925.1 Synechococcales cyanobacterium OTE_70_concoct_197_sub | reverse complement strand
GCCATTTTGAAATATTCTACGGTTTCAGGCGTCCAGACGCCCCGCTGAAGACCCTGCTGATAAATCGGTGTCAAGTCCCCTTTCCATGCGTTGGGATCGGCTGCAAAAACGAAAGTTACAGGAGCTTGAAGGACTTGCTGTTGATTGTAAGCAGATTGAGCAAGTTCCGCTTTTTGGGCTTCGTCTTGGATAATGACAATTCGCCAGTCTTGAAGGTTGTAGCTACTGGGGGCCGCAACGGTGAGTTCGAGAAGACTCCGCAGCGTTTCAGGCTCGATCGCCTGTGTCTTGAATGATTTGATCGATCGGCGTTGTAGAATCGCGGTAGGGACATCTAAGACACGCCCTTCGGATGAAGTGGGAAACTCAGCTTGGGTCATGAACTTCAGTAAGCAGTAATGATCAATACAGCACGTTTACGCAGCTTAACACTGATTCGTAGGGTTCGACTGCGCCTTTACGCGGATCTTTAGAATCTTCTAGCAATCTCCTAGGATGGAGACTGGGGGTAGAGTGTGAAGCATCCAGCGCAACTCCCCATCCATAACTACGGAAACTACGGACGATCGAAGATCATGACTATTGAGACCCATTTCCCGTTAGCAATTTACGTTGAAGATTTGCCCGATGCTCAGAGGCACAAATCTAGACTCCTTGAGGCCATCTGGACTTTGGAGTCGCAGGAGGAGCAGAAACGAAATTTTGAGGGACGGGCTTGGACGGGTGACATTCATGGCGTGGCGCAGGTCCACCAAGATGCCCGGTTTGCTTGGTTAGTGCAGCAGGTGGAGCAGCATACTCGACAGTATTTACAAGAATTAGGGCTGGCGTTAGAAGAGGTGGCACTTTATATTCAGCGGGCTTGGCCTGTGATTTCTCGTATGGGAGAGGAAGTCGGTCCCCATTCTCATCTGACGGCCCATGTGAGTGCGGTGTATTACGTTTCGGTGCCGAATTCAGGTTCAGATGAGTCGGGCTGTCTGGTGTTTTTGAATGATTCGCGGCAAAACGAGGTGAGTCCGGGGTTGGGGCTTGAGAATACAGAATTGTTTACAGAATGGAATGGTCTAAATCAGGATCAGGCCGCCTATGCGCCAACGGAGGGACGATTAATTATTTTCCCGGCGAAGCAGCGTCATGCGGTGGCGATCAATGAGATTGATGAAGCAAGGGTGTCGATTTCGTTTGATATTGTGCTGACTGCCAAATCGGGGGCGACGAGTCATGAGTTTTTGGCTCCGTCGCCCGCGCTTTGGAAAGAGTTTGGAGGTTAGATGAAATCTTGGAGCTGGACGGCGGCTTTTTGGATGGGAAGAACTTCTTCGAGTTTCAGTTCCCGATCGGTGGTCAGGTGACTAGAGCAGCAGATGGTGCTGAAGTGCAGCGTTTTGCCGACTAGCTGCGAGAAGTGCTGCTCTAGGAGCAGGCGAGAGGTGACATCGCCGAGAAGTTCAGATAGGTCTTGGGTAAGCTTGTCGCGATCGTCCCGGTGGGTCAGTCGAAAGTTAAAGCCTAAGTCGCCCGTTTTTTCCTTGACTGCCGTGTCGAAAGAATCCGATTGTGCCGTGACGAATGCCTTGGCCTGTGCCGTTAGGAAGGCCCAAGTCTCGGGAAATAACTCTTGAATTTTGAGCAAAGGATCGATCGCGGTGTAGACCTTAGTTGCTGTTTTACAATCCATGATGCAAGCCCTAAAATGATAACTATTCTCAAAAATTATACCGTATTTTCTTCTACTACTTTGATAAAAACTCCAACCCTAAACGTCTCAATAAGAACTTCCCACAGCTTACGATCGCTTATGATCTAAGGGATTCAGCATTGATCACCATCTTCATAACAGCCACGATAGCCATGACAGCCTCCACTCCCATTCCTGCGGCCCTAGAAAAGATTGTGCAGCGTTTTGCACGGGTTGCGGATCCAAAACGAAAGTATGAGCAGTTGATTTATTACGCGAAGAAAGTAGAAGCGATGCCCGAAGACGACAAAATCGACGCCAATAAGGTGATGGGCTGTGTGTCTCAGGTTTTCATTACGGCTAGATTAGAAGATGGGAAAATACAGTTTGTGGGAGACTCGGATGCGCAACTGGTGAAGGGTTTGGTGGGGTTGTTGTTAGAAGGGTTGAATGGTTCGACGCCGGGGGAAATTTTGACGTTGCAGCCGGACTTTATTAAAGATACTGGGCTGGATGTGAGTTTGACTCCTTCGAGGGCGAATGGTTTTTACAATATTTTTAAGCTGATGCAGCAGAAGGTGTTGGACTTGAAGGAATAAGGCTCTAACGAACCGCCCTCAGCCCCCAATTCTGGGGGTTCTGAGTTTTGAAGTGGCTCTAATAAAGTACTATCGAGTGGGTGATTATGGATTTGCGATCGGGGGCATTAGGGCGATGGAACAGGAATTAACGGCTGAGATTCCCGATATAGAGCCTCGGAATGTCCAGGTCTACGACTGGCGCTGGAACCAAAACCCGGTTTCGATCGCCTATGAGGTGTTGGGTTCAGGTTTGCCTATTTTGCTGTTGCCTGCATTGAGTACGATTTCGACCCGAGATGAGATGCGGCCTTTGGCGGAAAAATTGGCGGCGAAGTATCAGGTTTATTTACTAGATTGGGTGGGCTTTGGGGAGAGCGATCGGCCTGCGGTGAAGTATGAGCCGAAGATGTTGCGAATGATGTTGCGAATGATGTTGCGGGCTTTTGTGGAGGAGACTTTTGATGCGCCGATCGTTGTGATGGCGGCGGGTCATGCAGCGGGCTATGTGATGGAAATGGTGACGGATGATCCAATCCCTTGGTCTTGGGTGGTGTTGTTTTCACCGACTTGGCGTGGGCCGTTGCCCAGCATGATGGGGGATACAAAACGCAAATGGTTTGGGTTTATTCATGGTTTGATTCGATCGCCTATTTTGGGGCAGTTTTTGTATGCGTTGAATACGACGAAGATTTTTTTGAAGTGGATGATGAAGCGGCATGTTTATGCTGATGCTGCGAATATTACAGCGGAGAAGGTGCGATCGAAGCAGCAAGTGACGCGCGGTAAGGGTAAACGATTGGCTGCGGGGGCCTTTGTGACGGGGGCGCTTGATCCGGTGAAGTCAAGTGAAACTTGGTTGAGTTATTTTCAGCCGATTAGAGTCCCGGTGTTGATGGTGATTGGGGAACAGATGCCGCCGAAGTCGAGGGGTGAGGCGGAGGTGGTGGCTCATTTTTCAGGGGTGCAGGTGGTTCGATCGCCGGGTTCGTTGAGTTTGCATGAGGAATATCCAGACCAAGTTTTTGCGGAGATTTCACCTTTTTTGGATAAGTACTTGTCGAAGCCGCCGGAGAAACATAAGCCGAGAAATTTGGATTATTAGGCGTTAAACTAGGTCTGATGGTTCACCTGCATTCAGGAGATCTTTTCTATGGTTCTTACAATTAATCTTCAGCCGATATTGGAATTAACAGAGCTTCAGTTTGAGGAAATCTGTCAGAACAATCGGGATCTAAAGTTTGAGCGTACGGCGCGTGGGAGCTTGGTCATTATGTCGTTAACGGGTGGCGAAACGGGCGAGCGAAATGCGGAGATTAATGGACAGCTCTGGCTATGGAACCGTCAAGCGAAACTAGGGCATCTCTATGATTCTTCCACGGGTTTTCGATTGCCTAATGAAGCCATTCGATCGCCCGATGCAGCCTGGGTCAGTCAATCTCGCTGGGAAGCCCTTACGCCTGAGCAGCGCAAAAAACGGGTTCCACTTTGTCCTGATTTTTTAGTCGAGTTGAAGTCATCTACTGATGACGTGGAAGATCTCCGAATTAAAATGAATGAATATATCGAGAATGGTTCGCGATTGGGTTGGTTGATTGATCCTGATGAGCAGGTGGTGGAAGTAT
>JANMIS010001030.1:0-3129 GCA_031375925.1 Synechococcales cyanobacterium OTE_70_concoct_197_sub | reverse complement strand
ACGGGGATGGTGAGTATGGGAAATTGGGTCGGGTCTGGGGATTGGGTAAGGGAAGCCATGGAAAAAGCGATTCTCTTCGAGGGGTTAGCACCAAGGTTTTTCAGGCTTTATTTTAGGCGGTCTTTGTGGGTTTAGACGGATGGGCTAAGCTTTAGTTTCAAACTCTAAGTTGATAGTCTCTGTTTAAATGAGGTCAGGGCTGATGAGTTATCCCTACAGCATTGTGATTGAGTGGTCGGATGAAGATCAGAAATATATTGCGAGTCTGCCTGAGTTTGGGCCTTATGCCCGAACGCATGGATCGACTTATGCTGAAGCTTTGGAGATGGCTGAGGAAGTCCTCGAAATGCTAGTTGAGTCTTATCAAGAATCTAGTCGGGTTTTGCCTGTGCCCCGATCGTTGGAACTTTACGCGGCTTGAGGGTTTGGAGTGATTTTTGCGATCGGCTTCGTCAATGGGTTAGGCATCCAGGGGACTGATGACACCCCGACCGCCCCGATTCAGAACGTGAGTGTAGATCATGGTGGTTTTCACATCCTTGTGACCGAGGAGTTCTTGAATGGTACGGATGTCGTAGCCGCTTTGTAAGAGGTGGGTGGCGAAGGAATGGCGGAAGGTGTGGCAGCCGATGCGTTTGGTGAGGCGGGCGGTTCGGGTGGCTTGTTTGAGTGCTTTTTGGAGTCCGCTTTCGTGGAGATGGTAGCGTTGCCAAATTTCGGTGTCGGGGTTTTGAATCCTGCGACTGGAGGGGAAGACCCATTGCCAAATCCATTGTTTGTCGGAGTTGGGGTATTTTCGATCGATCGCAAAGGGCATCCATGCGGAACCATAGCCGTCATTGAGATCTTGTTGATGGAAAAGTTTGGTGCGGTCGAGGTGTGTTTGAAGATCGGGGATAAGGCTATCAGGAAGCATGGTGATGCGATCTTTCATGCCTTTTGCATTTCGGATGATGATTTGATGTTGGTTGAAGTCAATGTCTTTGACCCGCAATGAAAGGGCTTCAGTCTGGCGCATTCCAGTTCCATACAGGAGTTGAATAATCAGGCGATGGATTCCATTCATTTGGCTAATGATCGATCGGACTTCTTGAGGTGTCAGTACGACAGGTAGATAGGTGGTTTGTTTGGCACGAAATGCTTGGACATTTTCGAGGGGCTGGTCGAGGACTTCTCGATAGAGGAAAAGAATGGCATTAAAGGCTTGATTTTGGGTAGATGCTGAGACTTTTCCTTCAACGGCTAGATAGGTCAAGAATGCTTCGACTTCTGCTTTTCCCATTTCGCGGGGATGGCGTTTTTGATGGAAGATGACGTAGCGCTTAATCCATTGAAGGTAGCTTTTTTCGGTGCGATGGGAGTAATGTTTTCGCCGAATGGTATCGCTCACTACTTCTAGAAGCATTTTAGGACGATTCCCGTTCCGGGAGGCATTGCCAACGTTCATAAAAATTTACCAGTCTTCAGAGGAAACAGCTTGTGTACTCCTATGAAATCAGGATAAATTATCAATCATGAGGGGAGATACACGGAATCCGTCGGGGTATCTGCCTAAATTAGGGAGATACACGGAGTCTATCTGGGTATCTGCCCAAATCAGAGTGTTATGCGGAAAGTGTCGGGGTATCCATCTAAATCAGGGTGATATTCAGAACGTTTCTGTATATTAAATAGTTATGCAGCAGACAAGATTGGGGCACTATAAATGTAGCCAGGGCTATTTCATTCTGAATAGAAGCTTAAGTGTGTTAAGACTAAAGCTAGCCATTCGTTGAGCTTGAGCCATATTTTCAAACCCAAGATCACGATATAAATTGAGGGAGATATTCCGCGCAATGGCCCAAATTTGAATCAGTGGCGCGGTGCGAGTTCGAGAAGCATCTTCGCCCTGAGTCACATCTCGAACATGGTGAACCTTATTCTCAACGCCCCAATACCCTCGAATTCGTTGACCAAAAGCGGATGCTGTCTCCAGATAAGAAGCCACGTAATAGCGGGTTTCAGTGGAGACTTCAATGATATTAGCGCGAAAGACTTGACGCGCTGATTCCACTCGAATTAACGTTTTAAGTCCGGGGAAATCAGGAATTCTATCTAAGGATTGCGAAATGCTGACGGTGCGTTTCTCAATGCGACCATGGCCTTTATTCATCGTAAAATCGCTCTGTTCAGCTTTAAACTGGGCTTTGACGGCCTCAAGTAAACCCGATTGATTACCTTTCAATGCTCCTAAATAGTTATTTTCACTGTCTACGATAATTTGAGCTGTTTTTTTGGGTGCTAATGGCATCAAAGGCAAAGACAACTCCCTTCACCGCCAGTTGTTCAATAAAGGCAGGAATAGCCGTGATTTCATTGGTTTTGGAGAGAACTTCGTAGGGATCCATAATTAATCCCCGTTCGACGATATATGCACTGACCAGCATGATTGCAGGATGGGAATTCACCGTCTCATCGTCGCTAATTGCTTCATAAGAACCGCGCAAGACCTTGCCATCCATCGCAATGGTCTCTCCCGGCAAAGCCTCGATGCCAAAGAAGCGCGCTAAACAAGCTGCATAGGCTTGATAGTCTGTCCGTAGAAGTGCCCGTCTAATCGTGCTGTAGGACGGTAAGCGCCCTTTATCCGGTTGAAAAAGGGCAACTAAATCAATGTGATAGGCTTTCAACCAATCTCCAATTGCGAGGAATCCACGATTCCCAGCAGCAACAGCTAAGGTAAACAGAGCAAAACAGAGCGCCTGTTGATGGCGCTTTCCCGCACTACGCCTTGTATCAGTCAAATCTGAGAAGGCTTCGACAATGGCGAGTTGGGACATGAAACCCTCAAGTTTAGGCGAGATTAGTTGACTAGCATATCAGTGCCTAGATGAGAATGAAATAGCCCTGGGGATTCATAGGGGGCAAAGGATCCGTTGGAATGGCGAACTCAAATCCTAACTTTGTGTAGAAACCGGATGCGTCATAGGCAGGTTCAACGTCAGCATCGTAGAGCGCATCAACGGTAATGAATCTCACTCCAATGATCGGCGTGACTTCAGTAATCACGTAGTCGATCGCCCAATCCATCAACCGACCACCAAGACCTTTCGTCCGTCGATCGACTGCCGTAAAAATTGGACTACTGGC
>JANMIS010000512.1:0-1192 GCA_031375925.1 Synechococcales cyanobacterium OTE_70_concoct_197_sub | reverse complement strand
ATATTTTGCTTTTCAACTGAGCACTAAAGAGATCGGTAATCCGCATAGCATGGGTTCGCCCCACTTTATCGCGATAGCAAGGACCGATGCCGCGATTGGTGGTGCCGATACTCTCGCCCGCCACGACAGCACGATTAGTTGCCTTATCCTCGACGAAATGCCACGGCATAACGACATGTGCTCGCTCGCTAATCATCAGATTCTTGCGAGGTTCGATTCCTCTGGCCTCTAGACCCTCGATCTCACGTATCAACATATTCGGCTCGATCACAACACCTGGCGCGATGATGTTGGTGATTTGGCTGGACAGAATGCCGGATGGGATGTGATGGAGTTTATAGACTTCCTTTCCGCAAACAACGGTATGGCCAGCGTTGGCTCCCCCTTGGTACCGAACGACAATATCGTTTCGGGGCGCAAGCAAATCCACGAGTTTGCCTTTCGCTTCGTCTCCCCATTGGAGGCCAATAACACAGGTCGCTGCCACAAGAATCTCTTTCAAAACTGTAAAATGGGGGGCACCGGACGCAATCATGCGTCTCGGCTACCCCGGAAATGCAAAACCCTAGAGTCTAGAAGGCGATCGCGTGGTTGGTCAAGTCACAGTGGGGATCTTGGCCACTGTTATTTTTAGTTCCGTGGTGAAGCGTTATTTTGGGTTGATGAGGCAATGGAATCCGTAGCAGACTTCATCTTCGACCCGCTCTTGCTGCGCCTCTTCGAGCAGTTCGTTTACTTGCGACATGCGTTGCGGGTTTAGTGAAGCCGATACAATGTGTTGCTCGCCTCCTGGTCCGATGACGATCGTGGTTAAAACCGCGACCGTATCCGGTTGTTGAAGAGCCGCCAGTACATGTTCCCCAATCTGCAAATCCAAGTTCTTGATTTTGCTTACAAACCTCGCCACCTGGGCTTTGTTCGAAGAATTGGAGGCGTGGGGACTATCGTCAGGTGGGTTTTGCATTTCGTTCGTCATGGCTCTACTTAACTCGCACCAATTTCATAATACGTCCTGAAACGTTCCAGTCTTGGACGTAAAGGTTGCCATCTTTATCCCAATTGGAACCGTGTGTTCCACTAAAGACACCTTCGACCCATTGCTCTTGAGGAACATTGTAGTTGCCTCCCTTGGCTTTATCTGCATTATGACCTAACACCGCGATGATCGTATTGGTCTTGTCCAGTATCACAA
>JANMIS010000505.1:0-2671 GCA_031375925.1 Synechococcales cyanobacterium OTE_70_concoct_197_sub | reverse complement strand
GTGAATTAGCGCAAGTGGGCAAGGCGCATATTGTGTTGCCAAACTTGATGGGCGTTCATTGGCCCGATTTACAAGCTAAATTGGGCCAAATCAAGTAGTCATTGCCACACATCGACGCCGCTCATCGGACGCAAACAACCTTTCCATCTCACCGATTAACTTGAACTCGTTCCGGTGCAGTGGGGTTGTTACATGGCAGATATACGACACTTTTGAGTTCCTCTTACTCTCTTTAAGCTCAACCTCGCTACAAATCACTTAATCTTAATTTTGAGATTATTATTATTCATTAATTTTACCACGACACTTCTCAATGAAAGGTATTACACCACGAAAATCAGGATTAATGCTCAGCGCTTGTTCGTAACTTTCAATTGCTTCTCGATATCGCCCTAATTCTCTCAAGCTATTGCCTTGATTAGCCCATGCTAAGTAGTAGTTGGAATCTATAGCAATCCTAATTGATTAATGAGAATTTACCAAGGCGATATAATTTGGAAAAATCAAAGATTTGATAATGCGTTGCCAACTCGAATAAAACCTTAACCGCATCAAAGGTTTTACACTGATGCCAACAGGTCCGGAGCCATGTTTTAGCCGCTAACCAGACATCCTCAATGGGGTTTTGGGTCGGATCATTGGGCGCAAATTGAAGTAACGTCATCTTCCAATCTGCTTCTGCTAATCCATCGTTCACAGAGGCAAGAAAGGCTTTGACCTCCTGAGAACGATGATAGGGCGCTCCATCCCAAATCAAAACTAGGCGTTGCGTTGGGCATTGACTCATCAGGTATTGTAAATAGTCCACGGTATATTCGCCGTTTCCTCTTGGATAGCGCTGGACTAAACATTGCCCCGTGGCAAGCTCCAATGCCCCAAAGTAAGTTTGACGTTCTCGTTCATTCTTCATGGGAATTTCAAGCCGCTCATGCCTCGGTCCCCAGGCATACCCGCAGGCATCGCCCCAAAGCAAGTGACATTCATCTTGGAAAAATACCCTCAACCGACCCGATTCAATCTCTGGTCGCCTTGTTTCTAGCCAATCCGTTAAGTCTTCTGTTTTTTTTAACTTGTTCTGGATCTGTCTTGGGATTAACGTTCTGACTCTTTTTCCAACTTAACCCCGCCTCAGAAAACAGATCGTAATAGCTCTGTTTGGACTGGAAGACGACCGCATACTGGTCTTCGAGATAGGCTTGGAGTTCTGGAAGATGCCAATAGTTTTGCGCTTTAATCCAACTGAGGGTTGCGGCTTTTTGGTCGGCAGTCAGATACCCATTAGAGCCACGATACCCGAGTTTTAATCCTAGCAATCCTAGTAAGTCATAAAGTTGGGACCACTTCGTGATAAATCCTGAACTAACAGACAAGCTCTCTTGAATTTCACGCTGCTTATAGCCATTGAGCCACATTTGTACCGCTAGTGCGCGCTTTAATTCACGGGGATCTGGGTTGGACTTAATAAAGGCAGTCAATTCCTCTAACATAAGTTTAATCGCAGTAAATATCTAATCTGAATATAATCTCACAAATCATATCGGATTGCTATAACTAGAGCCTGATATAAATTGGCTTCTTAGGATCACCAGAATCTAACTGAAGGTAACTAGGCGAAATTCCCATCGGATGAGAAACCTGAAGTTTTACAGAACGATTTTCACCATTGAAGAATGGTTTTTCTAAGCCTGATTTAAATTGACCACGATAGCGATTATTTTGAGAATCAACCAGAATAATCTGGTTTAGCGCCATTGTTTCAGAATAATCAAAAGACCGATTATTTGAACCATAGTTGTAAATAAAAAGAGTGATCGTTGTCGTTGCTGAACCATTGGTCACGGTTTGTACTCCAGCAGATGAGAATTTCATATTCTGGAAATCTAGGTTCGATCGCTGTTGTGCGATTGCAACGGGTGCCCATAGAACGCCGCCGATCGGCAAACCAAGCAACGTCAGGAATAGCGTGAAATTGAATAGGCGATTGAGTCTCATAATTGAACTAGATTCCGGAATGAATGACAAAAGACTTTCTAGTTATTCCCTTCAGAAAGTGTTTATTATCATTCTGAGAAAATTACGATCGATTCACCTTCATCACATCAGTCCAAAAATCGAGTCCATAAATGTAGTATCCTCACGATCGATAAATCCTACATGGGTGTTTTGAGGCGATCGTCCTTCAAGGTTATCGGTCAATTACAAAATTCAACAAACGAATCTATTGTTCAAGTAAGAAATCATGTTTCCCAAGATGCGAGTTGTACCTGATTGATGCCATAAATTATACTGAATACTTCAAACCGTTAGAATTTCGGTATGATGAACAGAGTGGGATAGTTCGCATTGAGGTCGTAGTACCACAGTCACTATTCCCGGTTTTAAATCAATTTCCAAGACTGCTTAAACTAAGGTGAATCCTATGGATGATCAATGCTGGGAACGCTTCAAAGCCCAATACCGATTAGGTCAATTTATCCAAGGTCGCGTGGAATTTCATGCACCGTTTGGCGTATTCGTCGGATTAGGGGAAGAGTCTGTCAAAGGCTTGATTCGGATTCCTGACTTCTTAGATCAGGGGGCGATGCAGGAAGAGATGTATCCGATCGTCGGTACATCTATTGGATCTGTCGTCGTGGGCTACAACGAAAGTAATCGACGTGAGATCTATCTC
>JANMIS010000221.1:0-3337 GCA_031375925.1 Synechococcales cyanobacterium OTE_70_concoct_197_sub | reverse complement strand
TGGTCTTCCATTTAGTGACGCTTCCGGTGGAGTTTGATGCTTCGGCTCGGGCACTGCGAATGATTGATGAGTTTGGCATTTTGCAGGGTGAAGAGAACCAAGGCGCAAAGAGAGTCTTGAATGCAGCTGCGTTTACTTATGTTGCAACGGCACTGTATTCCCTGCTGCAAGTGATGCAATATGTGGTCATGATTTTCTTTAGTGGCGATCGTCGGAACTAAAAAACGCTGCGATTAATCTAATCCCGAAACAATAGGGATTAGATTAATCGCGGTGAAAATGCGTTAGCAATTATTTAGATTCCTTGAAAAGGGCGACCTAATACGTTCTTAAGATGGGTCGGATCGGGAATGGTCTCGCTGTAGTAACCGGCAGCTTTTTTGGCTTCCATTTCGACCCAGGCATCTGAAGGAATCAGCCCATCTGGCAGCACAATGCGATCGACCACTTGAATCCCTGAATTCACGATCGCATCGTACTTGTGATCGCTCATAGAAATCAACCGATCGATCCGCTTAACCCCTAACCAATGCAAGACATCCGGCATTAACACCTGCATTCTAGAATCTTGAACCCCCGCGACACATTCTGTTCGCTCAAAGTATTGGTCAGCCCGATCGCCCTGGCGTTTGCGTGCATTGTAAACTAAGAACTTCGTCACCTCTCCCAAAGCCCGCCCCTCTTTACGGAAATAAGCCACGATTCCGACCCCGCCGTCCTGGGCAGTTTTGACAGATTCTTCGATGCCGTGAATGAGATAAGGTCTACAGGTACAAATATCAGACCCAAATACGTCAGAACCATTGCACTCATCATGAACCCGAAATGCAATCTTACACAATGGATTTTTAAGATCTTCAGCGTTGCCTAAAATATAAACCGTAGTGTTTCCGATCGGCGGTAACCAAACTTTTAAATCCATGCGATTTAGAAACTCTGGGAACATTCCACCTGTTTGTTCATGGAGTGTTTTTCGCAACGATCGTTCGTCAATCCCTAACCGCTTTGCAAGACCCGGAAGATACCAAACCGGATCGATCGCTATTTTTGTCACCGATAAAGATCCATTGGGTTTCACAATTTTGCCATCAACCATCAATCGTCCCGCTGTGATTGCGCTTTGAATTTCAGGCAAGTCTAAGTGCGCTTGAGTAATGGCGATCGTCGGTCGTAAATGGTATCCCTGCACGAGTAAAGGGGCAAAAACCTCTGTAATCTTTGCACCCCAAGGATCGAGCGACACCAGGCGATCGGGATCCCACCAAGCTTCATTGGGCGCAATTTCCACTAACGGTTCGGTATGGGCAAGCTGAGCTTGATGACGCGCATCCAGTTGACCAGAAGCCACCGACAGCGCTTGATAAATGCTGTAACTGCCGCCATGGGTGCCGATTACATTGCGACGGTTGTGGGAGGTTAGCGTGCCCACGATCGGTCCTCGCTCTAGGGGCGATCGTGCTCCCCAGCACAGGGGCGTCGCAGGGGGTGTCGCAGGGGGCTTCACACGGGTAAGTTTTGAAACAAGAGGTTGACTAACCATCAGAAGAAACCGCAGAGGACACTGAAAAACGCGGGCCAAGTTGTTGCAGGGCTTTGATGATTTGAATATTTGCCTTAGGGAAGGGGTATTGATCGAGTTGAGCCAGTGTGACCCATTTAATTTCATCACATTCTAAGGTTTGTGGTTCACCGCTAACATAGCGACAATGGTGAACATTTAAGGTGACTTTAAAGTGAGTATAGGCATGGTCGATCGTCATTAACTTCTCTTCAACCGCGATGACTATTCCCAGTTCCTCTTTAATTTCCCGTTGAATACAGTCGGGAATGGTTTCCCCCAGCTCGACCTTTCCTCCTGGAAATTCCCACAGTCCGCCCAGTAGACCTTCGGGTTTTCGGCGATCGATGAGAATTTCATCTCCCTTAAGATTCCAGATGACGGCAACACCGATAATTTTGTGGGGAAGAGGCGGTTTGGATTCAGTCATGGGTCTTTGATTTTGAATGCCTAAATTGTACGACTTACAGACCGAGTTCCAGGGACAACTTACACAATTGGGCTGTCTCGGGATACAGACCGTCGCCCCGAGATCCATCAGTGCTTGATTAAAATCACGCCCTTGATGCAACGGGACCAGGCTCTCGGAGATTTCCCAAAGTTGCGGCATGGCTCGACTGGGTGGGACGCTCAGGTTGACTAGACGGGCCAAAACCCGTTTGACATTGCCATCTAAAATTGCCAAAGGCAGATTAAAAGCTGCACTCAAGATGCCGCCAGCGGTCGTTCGTCCTATTCCGGGAAGCGTTAGGGCCTCTTCTAAGGTTTCAGGAAACTGGCCTGAAAATTGTTCCACTAAAACAATGGCCGATCGATGGAGGTTTCGCGCTCGGGCATAGTAGCCCAGGCCTTCCCAAGCTTTTAGAACGCTTTGAAGGTCAGCCGCCGCAAGGTCAGACAAGGTGGGAAAGCGTTGGAGCCAGCGTTCAAAGTAGGGAATGACGGTTTTGACTTGGGCTTGTTGGAGCATGATCTCTGAGATCCAAATTTTGTAAGGATCTTGGGTCTTGCGCCAGGGGAGATCACGGCCTGATATCTGATACCAGTGGAGCAGCGATCGGCTCAAGCTCTTGGAATCAGGGGATTCGGCTGTTGGGGTCATGGGTGTAGTAGAGTCAGTCATCTCTTCACCATACAGAGAAGTAAAATTACGCGACTTTAATCTGTACATAAGAATTTAGCTAGTGTCATCTTAACCCTTGGCCAATACTCTTAGGTTACCCCTGTATTATTTGACACCTGGTAGATCTTAAGATGATTAAGCTAATATCGATCGCGCCCCTTTCCGCAACGTTATTGTTATCAGGATTTTTATCATTAGCCGCTACTGCACAAACAGCACCCTCAAATCCCGCACCTATTTTTCAACCACGCCTTAGTGTTTACACAAGCACCGCAGGGTCAGGATTTAACTCTCAGATCGATCTCGGAGCCTTCACGCCTTTGCTCCAAACCCCTGGAAAAACCCTCACTTACTTAGATGGTAAACTGCGTATCGATACAGGCAGTACGGTCTTGGGGGGTAATCTTTTGTTTGGGCATCGCTTTTTGAATGATGCAAAAACTCGCGTCATTGGGGGCTATGTTTCCTACGATACCCGCAATACTGGAGTTACGGTTTTTAATCAACTCGGCGCTGGATTTGAAGTGCTGGGTCAGAATTGGGATTTTAATACCAATGCCTATTTGCCGATCGGGACCAATAACGTTCAACTTGCCGGAAGCGCTACAGGTTTTGGGTTCCAAGGAAATTCGTTACTCCTCGATCGCACTCGTATT
>JANMIS010000493.1:0-3175 GCA_031375925.1 Synechococcales cyanobacterium OTE_70_concoct_197_sub | reverse complement strand
ATATATATATATCTTTAGCGTATGATCGCACTCGTCATCGGCATCCTAGTCTTCCTGTTTGCCATGGTCGCAGTCGTGATCTTCTTTCCACACGTAGCAGCAGCAATGTCTAAAGGCGTTGCTTCTGCTTTCTTTGAGCAGCTGGTCCGTGGAAGAACTGCCAGAATTGAAAACCGCATGAAGAGGCTGCGGGAGTGGAGGGAAAGGCGACAAATACTGATCCGACCTGAACCAAACCCTCCAGTTGAAAGTCGAAAACGGGCGGCGTTCTTCGAACGGCTACGGGAAAAACTCAGAAGATACAAATAACCCTAGCTACGCAAAGAGCCACTTCGCACAGAAATGTTCGAAGTGGCTTTTCTTATTTGTGGAGGATGTTCGATGTGATTTCGAAAACCTTACCAATCACAGTCTCGGTCCTTTGTCCTCGTAATCATCCATCTCAGCTTCGTGGCATCGCTTTATTTCGGAAGCTAGTTCCATTATTCGCCAGAATTCAGCATCGTTTCCAAGGTGTTTCCTGGCCTCTACGGCAAACGGATTGACGGCTTCAGCATCCAATCGATGAAGTGGAGCGTTTGCTTCAACCATCCTCTGAAATCGAGTTCTCTCCCGCTGGTCTTGAGGATCAATCCCAACCTCAATCAGCGCCGCATCAATCACGCTAGGATCGATTGGGTAGTTGGGAATCGAATAGGTATCGTATGCGATCTCAGACAGGCTTCTACCTTGTTCTGACATTGTCTTCGCCCTCTGCATTGTCTTCGCCCTCTGCATTGATTTGAAAGCTAGGGCTGGTTCCTGATTCGATCTCTTTTGCAACATCCATGATCCACTTGCAGACTTGCTCAGCCTGCGCGACGGTTATGCAAACGAATGCATCGTCAGACATGCCCCCCATCCACTGGATGCGAATGTCCCCATCGCTGTCACCAAAAACTTGAATCGCATTTGATCGTCTATCTGCCATGGGGGAGTCCTTTCAAATATGGTGTTTAAGTCTCCAGCGGATTTTGCGGAGTCGCTATTGATTTGTCAAACCGAAATGACAGGGAAAGTTTTTTTGGAATTTTTCCGAGTTTTCGCTTGCAATGATTTCCAACTACCGCTCCAATTAGGTGTATCATGAGCTATTTAGCATTAACTAAGGCGCTATTTAGCTAGGCTTTCACTTTAAGAACAAATCCTCCGACATGGCTACCTTCAAACGTCCCGTTGTTCCCCGCGAGAGAATCCCCGATGCGGCAATAGCCAAATGGGGGCTGGCGGTACTCTCGGAGGGATTCGTACCGTTTCCCAAAAAGCTATTGAGGTGCCTTCCTTCAATCCTTGGGGAGAACGGGATCGAGAAGCTTCAAGTCATCATGTCAATCGTAGACTACCTTCGTGATGACTTGAAAAATCCTCCAAGCAAGGACTACCTAGCGTTCATAGCAGGGCTACCTAAGGAGCGTTTCAAAGCAGTTCTGACGGAACTCCATGCAAACGACCTAGTTGATGTCTCGGGGACCGATGAGTTCTTCATGGCAAACCTCAAAGGACTCAAGGACGCTATTTTGAATGAGTCGGCAAAGGCAGATAAGGCAAGAGATACTCCCTTTTAATGCAAAAACCCTGCAACGCATGTGGAACGTTGCAGGGTATTGATACAGCCACAACTGTTGAGTCCCGATCAATCAGGACACCTTCAAGTCCAATCTAAAGGTGTGGGTCACGACTCGGCAGTCGCTCCAATTCCAACCTGGAGCATGTGGCTTTTAGTTAGTCTAGCTCCCGCTCATTTTAACCGCAATGAACCGGCTGCTATTTTGAAGTGGGTGGCTTCGCCAATGGTGCCGACCCGATTGAAAGGAGCCCTGAGTCAGTGTGAATAGGGCCGGTGGCAGTGGGTTCAGAATTCCAGTATGCTTAACACTCCTTCTTAAGGCAAATATCACTCCCCACCGAGCACCCAGAATCATGGCCAAAATTCCAGTAAAGATTATCGATCGAATTGCTTCTGGCGTTAAGCGATTTCAGCCTATTCTAGCCGCTGCAAAGTCCAGGGATGTGGGCGAGTCAGACACCGTGACCATTATCGTTGATATCCTCGCTGAGGTCTTTGGCTATGACAAGTATTCCGAAATCACTTCGGAATACGCCATCCGTGGAACCTACTGCGACCTCGCCATAAAGCTTGAGGGTGCCTTGGAAATGCTGATTGAGGTCAAGGCGATTGGCATCGACTTGAAGGAACCTCACGTCAAGCAGGCAATCGACTATGCAGCCAACCAAGGGGTGGAATGGGTGGTGCTCACAAACGGTCTGAACTGGAGAGTCTACAAGGTCATTTTCGGCAAGCCGATCGGGCAAGAGCTTGTCCTAGACCTTGATTTTTGTGCATTGAGCGGGAAGAGTGCCAAGGACATAGACACACTTTATCTCTTCTGCAAGGAAGGTTGGATGAAGTCCGTACTTGGAGAGTACCACACTCAGAAACAAGCCCTAAGCCGTTTCTTTCTGGGTGCCATGATTTTGAGTGAACCCGTGTTGAACATCATCCGCAGGGAACTTAAGAGGCTCTCACCCGATGTGCGGGTTGAGATCGATGAAATCAAAGCGGTCTTGATGGCTGAGGTTTTGAAGCGGGAAGTTCTCGAAGGTGACAGCGCATCCGATGCCAAGAAGAAGCTAGCCCGTTCAGCAGCAAAGCAACTGAAGGAGAAGGCAGCCAAGGTGACATTGAATGAAAGCCCCGAAGAACTTGAACTAGAGGCACCTTCAACTGAGTCCACGGAGGAGTGAGTTCATTGCAACCCTTGTCACGTTGCTTATCAGGATTGCGCCACATTCGGCACACCGTTTGCACTACGCACGAATTGCTAATAGGAATCTGCCACAATGGCAATGGGATGGAGCCCAAACGGATTGAAATCTTAAGCAAAAGGGCTGGTCATGGTAAACGATGACGATGTGTCTGTTGATCGCTATGCGGCATCAACCCCAGGTTTTCAGCAAATTAACAAAGGAGCATCAACTCCATCGGTGCAAGTGCTTTGGGAGCAACGTGGGGCATCGGCTCCGCCTGTTCAACAGGTAGCCCAGCCTGCACAGGCTCAATCCTTGAGTGGTGGAACCGTCGCAAGTCCTAAAGACGAATAGGGCAATCTATTGTCTCAAGATGCCCCCAAAATAG
>JANMIS010000489.1:0-8339 GCA_031375925.1 Synechococcales cyanobacterium OTE_70_concoct_197_sub | reverse complement strand
CTTCAGCATTTTCAAATAAACTTTCTTGCTTAAATTCGCGAAATTCAATCTTGCCAGTCATGCCCTCTTCTACAAAATCTCCCATCGCTGTGACAGAAAAAGCTGAATCCAAAACCGTATGGTGCCCATGAAATAGATGGCGAATATCTAACTCTCTATCATTCCTTACTGCTGCTCTCCTCTCCTCTATTCGGAAGAACTCTCCACGCTCAATCATTGTCTGCGCTAGAGGTTCTAAATTGGTGCGCGAACAGAGAAGTTGAATAGCTTCTAGAACAGATGTTTTTCCACTATTGTTTTCTCCCACCAATAGGTTGATCCGACCAAGCTGCTTTAGCTCGAACGATTCAAAGCCTCGAAAGTTTTCGATTTTGAGTGACTTCAACATGACTACAACTCAAACTTCGTGTCTACCTTTTGTTTATGATTGTAGCAACATCCCGCCAAAACGATTGGCATGTCTACATCATCTGCCATGGTTGCGCGGGTTCTGGTAATATTGAAGGCTGCAATGGGTGTAAGCCCTTAACCTAGAATTCGCAGTTTTAACAATGGCAAAATTTCAGCGTCCCGACGGCATCGCGCCCCATGGTGGCGAACTTATCAACCGCATCGCAACTCCCGAGCAAAAGGCAGATTTCTTAAGCAAAGCAGACTCCCTTCCGACGATCGCCCTAGATGAGCGCGCACTGTCTGACCTGCATATGATTGCGATCGGTGGCTTCAGTCCGCTAACGGGATTCATGGGCCAAGCAGACTATGATGGCGTTGTCGTCGAGATGCACTTGACCAATGGTTTGCCTTGGTCGATTCCCATTACGCTGTCTGTCACCGAAGCCGTGGCTGAACCTTTACAAGTTGGGCAGCAGGTCCGGCTAAATGACGCTGAGGGTCGCTATGTCGGGGTGCTGCAACTGACGGAAAAGTACACCTACGACAAGAAAAAAGAAGCGATTAATGTCTATCGCACTGAAGACGATAAGCATCCCGGCGTGGCGGTGGTTTATAACCAAGGCAACGTGAATCTCGCGGGTCCGATTTGGTTACTCGATCGCGAAGCTCATCCTCTCTTCCCTGATTATCAAATCGACCCTGCGGCATCCCGTGCGGCCTTCAAAGCCAAGGGATGGAAAACGATCGTCGGCTTCCAAACCCGCAACCCCGTCCACCGCGCCCACGAATATATCCAAAAATGTGCAATGGAAATTGTGGATGGTCTCTTCCTGCATCCGTTAGTGGGTGCAACAAAGGAAGATGACATTTCCGCTGAGATTCGGATGCGATGTTATGAAATCCTAATTGATAACTACTACCCAAAGGACCGTGTGATTTTGGGAATTAACCCGTCGGCCATGCGTTATGCAGGTCCTCGGGAAGCGATTTTCCATGCGTTGATTCGGAAAAACTATGGCTGTACGCATTTTATTGTGGGTCGTGACCATGCGGGCGTGGGGGATTATTACGGCACGTTTGATGCGCAGCATATTTTTGATGAATTTGATCCAAGTGCGATCGGTATCATTCCGCTGAAGTATGAGCACGCCTTCTACTGCAAAGTGACCAACACCATGGCCACGATTAAGACCAGTCCCAGCACACCGGATCAACGGGTTCATCTGTCTGGCACGAAGGTCCGGGAAATGCTTCGCAATGGTGAACTGCCACCGCCCGAGTTCTCGCGTCCACTGGTGGCGGCTGAGTTGGCTAAGGCTATGAAGGTTAAGGATTAAAAATCCCCCGACCATGAAGCGACCCGGCCCTAATTCTGGGCTGGGCGATTTTTCGGGTTCTATTATCGTAGTGCTAAATCCTTTAACAGCTTTGTCATGTCTATTCCCAATCTTCAAGGCACTAGCCTCTATCTCATCGGCATGATGGGATCAGGCAAAACCACGATCGGAAAACTACTGGCCGATCGATTAAGCTATCAGTTTTTTGACACCGATGGATTGATTGAGACCATTACTCAAAAATCGGTAACGCAGATTTTTGAAACCTCGGGAGAGCCTGGGTTTCGCCAAGTGGAGACGCAGGTGCTGAGTGAATTGTCGAGCTATGGCCGTAAATTGATTTCGACGGGTGGAGGCATTGTAACAATGCCGGAAAATTGGGGACATCTGCGGACAGGCGTGATTGTTTGGTTGGATGTGCCTGTGGAGGTGTTGCACGATCGATTGTCTTTAGACACCACTCGTCCTATTTTACAGAACAGCAACGGGGATTTGATGACCAAACTTCATTCTCTTGTAGAAGTCCGATCGTCCCTCTATGCTCAAGCAGATTTACGAATTGAAATCGGGACGGACGATTTACCAAATGTCATTTGCGATCGGATTTTGGCTGAGTTGACGATCGCATGTGAAGCGAAAGCTAACGAAAAGACCAAGACCCTGAAACTCAACCGTGAGCGACCGTTCCAAACAAGTTGAATTTCAAAAGAATAAGTTCTGCAACAATGAAACCTGAACAATGAAATCTATATCGTTTGACAGAAAGGAGCATGTATATAAAAGTGAAGTCTTTGTCGAACTGGTCAAAGATGCCGTTAGATTTTTTAACGGCACACCCATTCATACACTTCCGCCCCCTGATACTTTCTTAGGAACAGGAGTTTACGCTCTCTACTACATAGGGCAGAATCCTCTCTATAGAAAATATGCAGAATTAAATCGCCTTGCCTATAATTATCCTATTTACGTTGGCAAAGCTGTTCCAAAAGGATGGCGACAATCACGTATTTCAGACAGCGCGCTAACTCAGTCTCGCGAGCTTCATAATCGTTTGCGAGAGCATAGCAGAAGTATCGCAGTTGGGACAGAACTATCGATCGAAGAATTCATGTGCCGTTTCGTTATTTTTGAAGATGATGCCTCTGACATGATCGGTACCATAGAAGCTGCTTTGATAAAACTAAATCAACCGCTTTGGAATGTTGCTATAGATGGCTTTGGAAATCATGATCCCGGACGTGGACGATATGAACAAGCAAGATCTGATTGGGACGTTATTCACCCAGGAAGACCGTGGGCAGAGCGCTGTAATGGTAAACACAATCAGGAAAGTGTCATTGTTTCAAATATTGAAAATTATTTTAAAAATATGGAGGGACGATTATGAATTCCCTCGAACTATTTTCAGGTGTAGGAGGTTTGGCTAAAGGTCTTGAACTATCAGGATTTAAGCACACCAAACTTGTTGAATATAATAAATATGCCTATGCTTCTCTGTGTCAAAATTTTGAGACTGAAAAAATTTTTTTCGGAGATGTCAGAGACTTTGACCTAGAAAGATTAGATGGTATCGATATTGTTGCAGGTGGTCCTCCATGTCAGCCATTTTCATTAGGTGGTAAGCATAAGGCAGACCGGGATAGTCGTGATATGTTTCCTTATGTTATCCGTGCGATCGAAAAACTTCGACCAAAGGCCTTCATTCTTGAAAATGTTAAAGGTTTACTTCGCCAAACGTTTTCTGACTATTTCAAATATCTTATTTTGAGGTTGACCTATCCCAGTTTTCCTGTAGAAATAAGTTCAGACTGGCGAAGATATTTAAGTGAATTTCAGAATGTAAATCAATTATCTTGTTCAGAAATTAGATATGATGTACAGTTTAAAATGATTAATGCAGCTAATTATGGTGTCGCACAAACCCGTGAGCGAGTGGTGATTGTTGGTATTAGATCTGATTTGAATTGTCTCTGGAAGTTTCCACCAGAAACACATTCTGCAGATAGATTATTTTGGGATATGCACATTACGGGACAATATTGGGAGCGGCACAAAATCTCTAAAACACAACGATCGCTGACTGATCAATCATTGGAGAATAAGATAAGAAGGCTTGCAAAAAAATACGGAACGTCTGAGCCTGAATTGATGCCTTGGCAAACGGTACAAGATGCTTTAGGTGATTTGCCAGATCCAGCATCTAATCACGGAATGAGTGACCATATCTTTCGCCATGGAGCACGTATCTATCCGGGGCATACAGGAAGCATTCTAGATTTGCCTGCAAAAACAATCAAAGCTGGCGACCATGGTGTTCCTGGGGGAGAAAATATGATACGTTTTCCAGATGGACAAGTTCGTTACTTAACTGTATTTGAAGCAAAACGTTTACAGGCTTTCCCGGACAGTTTTGTGATTAAGGGTGGATGGGGAGAGTCAATGCGACAAATTGGAAATGCGGTCCCTGTTCTACTCGCTGAAACAATAGGTCATGAGCTTATGAAAACCCTAAATACGAACGTTAGACAAATTGAAGTAATCTAGATTACGTATAGAATTTCCCTCTACCAGTTTCATCATGTCGAACTCCCTAGAAAATTGCCTGTCCGATGCCTCAGTCCGCGTCAAAATTCTGAGTGAAGCGTTGCCATACATCCAGCGCTTTTCCGGTCGGACCATTGTGGTCAAATATGGCGGCGCGGCGATGAAGGATAGCAGTCTTAAGGATCAGGTGATTCGAGATATTGTTTTCATGGCTTCTGTGGGGATCCGTCCGATCGTGGTCCACGGCGGTGGTCCCGAGATCAACGTCTGGCTCACCAAGCTCAACATCGAACCGCAATTTAAAAATGGTCTGCGCGTCACCGATGGCCCTACCATGGACATTGTAGAAATGGTCTTGGTTGGTCGCCTCAATAAAGAAATTGTCGAGCTAATCAATCGTGCAGGTGGCTCTGCGGTGGGACTCTGTGGAAAAGATGCCAATTTAATTACCGCACGTCCAACGCTGGAAGAAGGCATTGGGTTTGTGGGTGAGGTGGCGCTGATGAATCCCCGCATTCTGGATACGTTGAGTGAAGCGGGACATATTCCGGTGGTCTCTAGCGTGGCCGCAGACGAGACGGGGCAATCCTACAATATCAATGCGGATACGGTGGCAGGTGAATTGGCAGCAGCGATCGGGGCCGAGAAGTTAATCTTGCTAACAGATACGTCAGGAGTGATGAAGGATCCCAAAATCGCCGATAGTTTACTCCCGCGTCTGACGATTAGTGAAGCGAGGACTTTAATTGATGCGGGCATTGTGAATGGCGGCATGATTCCTAAGTTGACCTGCTGTGTAAGGTCGATCGCTCAAGGTGTTCGTGCGGCCCATATTATTGACGGTCGCGTTCCCCATGCTTTACTGCTGGAAATTTTCACGGATGCGGGAATTGGCACGATGGTGGTCTCTTAGCCTATTCGACTAACGATCGTTCCAAGCGATCGCCCCAGCTTTAACCAAACTAAAGTAGGGTTCTTGAGTCACATCAATCTCCCGTACAGGCTGAAATCGCTTGCCAAGAGTTCCGGTGCGCTGGCCTTTTTGAATGGATAAAATTTCGCCTTTAGCATTGCGAATTCGCAATTCTGTATGGCCACTGCGATCGACCATTTGGCAAACGTATTCCCGATCGCCATGGTGAAATTCCACACCTAAAAATTCATCTTGAGAATGCCGAGCACCAATAACTTCAAGCTGCATCGAGATTTCACCTTGCCATTCATTGGTTTTGATTCGGTATGCTAAATCTAAGACTTTGGGTAATGGGTAGTAGTCGCCCCATCGCCATGCGATTGCGGCGAGTTTTTTCCCAGGTTCCCCTGTGCTCAGATCGTCCTGCGCTAGGGTAAGTTTTAAATGTCCTCGACCGACAAGCTTTTGCTGCAAAATATGGACATTACGAGTCCAGAAGACAGGTTCGGGGTTTTCCATGCCGCAAGGATGTAGGGCATCCAGTTCAAGATAGAGGTCGTAGTCAATGTCGTTAAGGCAGGCTTCAGCATCGACAGTAATCAGCGGTTTGAGATGCTCTGGTTCTAGACAAGTGTGGGCATAGTCCGAGAGGCGATCGGCAATTGTATCCAAGTTCTCTGCTAAGAATGAAAACCCGCCCGCAGCCTTGTGCCCACCATGCTTAAGCGTCAGTCCTCGGCAGCATTCCAGTGCTTCAAAAACATTAAATTCAGGAATCCCTCTAGCAGATCCTCGGATGTGAGTTTGTTCATCATCTTCATAGGTTCCAATAAAAACGGGGACACCATATTTTTCAATCAATCTTGATGCCACAATTCCAATCACGCCATGATGCCAATCCGGTTGCACTAGTAGTAAAACCCGATCGCTCTTAGCATCAATTTCGCTATTCTCGTAGTATTGCACCGCTTCATATTCAATCTGTTCGCAAAGCTGTTGTCGCTGTTTGTTAACCTGTTCACATTGCATCGCACGTTCCAATGCAACGCCCTCATCGTCAGTGGTTAGCAATTCAATAATTGTCACCGGATCGCCAATTCGTCCGATCGCATTAATCCGGGGTCCTAAGCGAAATCCGATCGCATCGGGCTTAATGTTTTTATCATTGCCAATGCCAGAAATTTGCATTAGAGCTTGAACACCGGGGATTTGGGAATGGGGCAGTAGATGTAGCCCCCGGCGCACCCAACGACGATTGACGCCGCGCAATGGGGCGAGATCTGCAATGGTTCCTAAAGTGAACAATTCCAACAGCATGTCCCGCAGATTATCCCCGTATCCCATGCTTTCAGCCAGTTCTAAGGCCAAGATGTAAGCAACCCCAACGCCTGCCATCGTGCGATATGGCGAGGCTTCGTCAATCAGCTTGGGATTTAGGATTGCGTTTGCAGGCGGAAGTTCGGGCGGGAGATCGTGGTGATCGGTGATAATAACGGTGAGTCCGAGTTGACGGGCGAGGGCGATCGGCTTATAGGCGGCAATGCCATTGTCAACGGTAATGACAACCCGAATGCCTTCACTGTGAAAATCTTCGATAATGCGTTCATTAATGCCATAGCCTTCACTCATGCGACTCGGAATAGCGTATTCGACAACAGCGCCAAGAGATTTTAACGATCGCAACAGCAACGCTGTACTGGTCATACCATCGGCATCGTAGTCTCCACAGATGGCGATCGGATGGCCTTGTTGAATGGCCTGCACTAGGATTTCTAAACTGAGGGCGAGATCGGGAAAATCTCCTAAAGGTGAGGGTAAAGTAATTAGGTCAGGGTCAAGAAATTGCTGTGCTTCTTCGATGTTGCTGAGGCCGCGATTAATCAAAACTTGGGCAATCATGGGCGAGAGTCCGATCGTTTTGGCCATTTGCTTGGCAAGTGCAGGCTCAGCGGGATGGAGCTTCCAACGCTGATCGGGAATGGAGGGACGATCGGTAAAGGCTGACACAGGCATTAGGTTTGAAATTGATCACGCTGGGTTCATCATACCGCGATGGTCTACCGTCGAACGAGGATTTGGTATAGTTGAACTTAACAGCCCGATCGCTTTAAGCAAATCGTTTCAACGATAACCATGGTTACACTCAAAGCCCGTCAAATCCAACTTCAAGACGTTCATACTCTGCTGGGCTATGAGCCAAAATTGGATGGAGCGTTTCAGGATTATCTCCCGCTACCGGACCTAGATGGAGATGACAGGTCTTCCCTTGAGGAAATTCGGGAGACCTTTTTTCGATATCTCAATCGCGCCAAAATTTCGGAGGGACAAGCTCGTGAACTCTCAGTCTCCCCATTGTTACGTTTGGCGGGCTATCACCGATCGCCAATTTATCTAGAAATTGAAGAAGAAATCGATCGTATTTTTATCGAAGATCAGGATACGCATATTGTTGGACGGCTAGATATTGTCGCAGTGCGGCAGGACGTGAATGCCACAGTTTGTCCATTATGGATCTTAATTGTTGAAAGTAAGAATACAGAAGCTTCCGAAACGGTGGGTGTCGCGCAAATGTTGTCCTATGCTTACAGCAGTCTAGAAAAGCAAACCAATGTTTGGGGATTAGTGACAAATGGGTTGAATTATCGGTTCTTTTATATTCAAAAGGCCAATCACTTGACCTATCAATACATGCCCAGCTTAAATTTATTAGATACAGACTCCTCACAGAGGTTACTTCAGGTATTAAAAGCTATTCGTGAATGGAATCCGTGTCAATTAATTAGTAATTGATTTTGTAGGATTAGTTGGAGACGATCGTGTGAACATACGGTGTGTTTTTAACCGTGAATTTAGCTTGTAATTTCGATTGAGATGAATTATGACTCTCAGAAGAAAGGAGCTAAAGCCATATTAATAGCTTAGCTCCTTTTAAAAATCAGATGGCCAAGCGATTACGCAACGCCTTCGATCCGATCTTCGACTTCTTGATAAAGTTCGCGGAGCCGATCGAGGTTCTCATCACTAGTTTCCCAGTAGCCACGGCCATTCGCTTCTAGTAAAGTCGTGACCATTTTGCGGAAGGAGTTGGGGTTTAGATTGAGGAGACGCTCCTGCATTTCCTTATCTTTCATAAAGGTGCTGTTGGCATCTTC
>JANMIS010000440.1:0-13495 GCA_031375925.1 Synechococcales cyanobacterium OTE_70_concoct_197_sub | reverse complement strand
GCCCAAAACCTCACGCCCCACGAGGTTAAGACGATTTTGACCCGTGCAGGCGAGGGGACTAAGATCATTCTCACAGGCGATCCAGAACAGATTGACAATCCCTACGTGGATGCTTCGAGTAATGGCTTAACCTACGCCGTTGAGCGCTTTAAACATGAAGCGATCGCAGCCCACATTACCCTCTCACGCGGAGAACGATCGCCCCTTGCTGAACGGGCTACTCGATTGCTGTGATGGGTGCGAGGTCAATCAAGCTGACTAGATATAGATAACTTTGAAATTCAATAATCATTGACGGCCCAAATTTGTTAGGTCATTTCAGCTATCTATCAGATTTGCGAGTAGGGTTTAACTCAATTGCCCATTGACTTGCATCCACTCAAATTTGGCTTGGCTGGCAGCTTGGGCATATTCAAGAGCGGATTCAGTGTCACCTTGTTTGGTTGCAACTTGCTCTAACAGTTCATAGACTCGCCAAATTCCGGCGCGCTGCGGACCTAATTTTTGTCGATAGAACAGAGCTTCCTCAGCTATTTGGCGGGTTTCTGCTAAACGGTTAGGGGCTTCGAGTAACAGTTCGCCAAGCAGAGTAAGGGCAACTGAGCAATGGAAATAATAATTCGGTGATTTTTCAAATATATCAAGGCATTTGCGATACCAAACTTCAGCGGCCTCAGATTTGCCAGATTTATGATAAACGCCAGCTAGTTGAAGCCAGCTTGTAACAGCACCATTCACACCATTAATGTTTCCTACATGAACTTTGATAGCCGCTGAATCACGATAACGGCTTTCCGCCTCATCCCATTTATTGGTCATTTCGTAAACTAATCCAAGATTGTGTAAGATATCAGCCTCCAAGACAGGTGAATGAATGTTCCTATAATATCTAAGAGATTCAACAAGTCTTGTTTCTGCCGAATTGAAATTATCACGAAATATATCCATTATCCCCAGATTTGTCTGAATTAGGAATTCACCCTCTTTGTTATTCACTTCTCTACTTAGTTTGATAGATTCTTGATATGCATTTTCAGCATTATCAAAATCAAGCATTCCTTGTAGTAACTTACCTAAGTTTCCGTATACAGCTCCAAGCAATTGCTTTACTGAATCCGATGGTTCAAGAGCTTTACCCATACTAATTGCCTCATAGTAGTGCTCTTTAGCCTTTTCCACATTATTTCCAATTTCGGTTTCACAGCGTCCCAATAGTTCCAAAGTCCGACAGCGATTAAAATTCGGTATTGTAGAAAGTCTGTCTAAAATTTTATAAATAATATTTTTGGCTAATGCGAAATCACCAGAATTCAAGAACTGCTCAGCTTGGTTATACTGTGTAATAAACCATTTTTTATCAGAATACTCTTCAGAACTAGAAGAAGCAGATCTGTTAAGGGCCACTAATGCTCTTTTAAAACCGAATTGACTGAGAAAACGATTGATGTGATCTACAAAGTCGATTGCGCTTTCGTCACCTACTAGCAGTGCTGAATGAACTGCATTAATTAAGTTCGGAAGCTCATATCGTGCAGTTTCGTTAGCTAATGGTGGATCGGTATGGTAAAGTCCATACAATTCCTGAGATAACAAATAGTATTTCTCACGATATTTCTTCATCAAGTACTCGTATTCCTCTTGAGTTATGATTTGGCGTGAAAAGCTGAGCAACGCTGGATGAAATCGCAGAAAAGGTGCTTCTTTTCGATGAGAATGTTGTTCGATCGTTAATAGGCCATACTTCTCTAAAGCTTTGCGTAGACCTGTCCAAGTTTTGTTTCCTGAACTCAAGTCTCTGGGATGTGTTAATCCCTCAAAAATCTTGTTTAGCTCCTGATCCAGTTCATCAGGATTTTTATCAGTTTCAGGTGATAAAGCCATTAATGCCTTAGAAAGCTGCTCAAGTTTAAAGGAAGAATCACCAAGTTCTGTTATCAATAACAATTTGTCTTCATAAACTCCCCCTTGAAATGCTGCTAAGCGTCTGGTTAATTGCTGTTGATCATCAGTTAAACGTCTTAAAGACATGTTCAACGAGGCTTGTAGTATCTCGTTTTCATCCACCAGCAATCGTTCGAGTTCTCTATAGACGTTTGATAAAGGATAATCACATAGTAGCCTTACTATAAGCTGAATGACCAGTGGTATAAAATCCGTCAATCTAAGCAAGCTTAAGACTATTTCTTGTTCAGGCATACCGTTTAACGGTGGCGTTTCTCTAGTCAATTGGGTAAAAAATGCTAGTGCATCTTGTTCACTCAAGCCTCTCAATGACAATGCAAAATGTTCTCCTTCAGCCCTCTCAAAATAACCTGGGTGCGGCAATTGCCCTAATCGTGTCGTTATTAAAACCCGAGACTGTCCTAAACGTGACCATTCTACGGCTATGGACAACAGTTGATCGAGTGATTCACCTTCAAGAACCTCTAAATTATCCAAGATTAACAACGTTGGGACAGATTCCAACATTGCTGCCATGGCGGTCACATTTGGAACGCCAAAACCTATACCAAGAGCATATTCAACTGGATCAATTCCCTGGTATCCATGATAAGAAACAAATCGCACTTGTTCAAACAGATGCGATCGTACTAACCAGCGTCCTAACTCCCCCGCCAGCGCAGTTTTTCCCTGCCCACTAAGACCTGATACTGTTACTCGCCGCGCTCCCAGGATAAACGCTCGTTCGATTTCCCATAGTTCCCGACTTCGCCCCGAAAATCCTGACTTTAGTTTGGGTGGCAATGTTCCGTAAATTGTCTCAGGAGGTATCGCCTTCTCCTCAGCCGATGCTGGTTGAATCTGAGGCAACAACAATGCGCTGTCGATTCCCGATTGATATAAGGCGGGCAAAAACCAATCTTGCAAATGCAGCGAAAAAGACTCCGTACCCCAACGACGATCACCTCGCCACGAATGTTGTCGCAAATCTAGCCGTGACCGATCTAACGCTCCTGCGACACTCATCCCTTGTGCTAAATTGCCATAAAAAGCACCAAATAGCCGTCGTGTTGTTTCAACTAATACTGAATGGGTCATAGCCAAGACTGACCCTACTCCAGCACGCAATAGGGCGATCGCCACATTGCCCAAAGCCTGGTCCCGTCCGATTTGTGCAGATTGACATGCAGATAGCACAACTAGCGAAATTCCTGCGGTGGCAAGCATTGATCCTAACCATGCCGCTTTTATGTTGTTGGGATTGAGTTGTCCTGCCTCCTGCTTACTGAAACATAAATAGCCTATTCCGCTTGACTGATCAAAAACGCCATGACCGTCAAAATGCAAAATATCTACTTGTGGTAAAGATGTATCTTCCAACCTTTGCTTTAAGTTTGGAACGGTTGCTGGCCGGAGAAATTCTGCCTCAAAATAGCTTCCTCCAATGGCTTCCAACGAGTCCAACACCGCTATTCCATCTGCTCGATGATCCAGGAATCCAACTCCATTAGGACGACTCACAACAAATAACACTCGTAATTTCTGCTTTTGTGCTGGAGGTGATGTTGTAATAGACCTATTTGCTTGAAAACATCGACGAATCGAAATTCCAAAAGGAGCATCAATGAGAAACTGTCCACTAGGAAAACATAGCAATTCCCAGGGCAAAGCCAAAATAGCCCCATCCATCCCTTCAATGGTGATTACTTTCCTTAAGCTTGAAGCTTGGGCAAATGCGTCAAACCAAGTCCGTGCGTTCTTCGTCCCAAAAGCCGCTGCAAATAACTGTGATCCCCAAGCTGGTAATTGTTCTGTAATGTGCGCCGCACGGTCATTATCGACATCTGTGATGTACTGACACCCGTAAACCTCTAAATACCAGTTAATCTCATCTAACACTGCTGAGTCCAGTGGTACTGAAAACTCTACTGGTTCTGTTACTAAGTCTCCCCACGTTAAAAACAGTTGGTCAGATCCTGAAAATTGAAGACGTAACTCCATGACGACCTCCGAATGAACTGTTAACGATCGGAACAATAACGATCGCAGAACTTTTCCAATCCATAGAACGAAACAATGACCACGATCGCTGCTACTGTTACGGGCAAAGTTGCTGATGGAACTAAGGCACTGACAAAACCAATGACGAAACCTGTCAGCGGCTCTTTAGCAACTTCACAACAATCATCCCAACTCTCATAGACTGGATTCCCTGGATTGCAAATACCAATTCGAGGTGTAATTTCACGAAGAATATCTTCCACATCCCGATTCAACGTAGCTTTTACTGTTTCAAATTGCTTTGCCAGAATGATGCGTGCTGGGCGATTGTCTGCGCCTGACCTAGCAACAGCTTCTCTAGACTCCGGCGATAGGTACAAGTCTGCTAACTGCTGCTCCGCATTTGCAACAATTGCATTAACCAATGCTTTATGATCCTGTGACAAATCGTTCATATATACTATCCAAATGGTATTTCTGACTTCGCTACTGTAATAACCTGTACAAAAAATTCACGGTAAATAGGAGAGCCTCCGTTTAAGATTAGAATATTGTGACATTCAAGTTAATAGGCTATTGAGCACCTTTTTACCACCACATAGCTTTTTTTACAGTCTGCTTCAATACAAGTATGCCGTGCAAATATCGACTATATTTCAACGTGTCATAACTCAGATGCCAGTTCATTATCATTCAGAACTAGGTAGACGGCTTGATTCATATTTTGAGCAGAATAGTACTGTTCTGCGGCATCCAGAAATCCCTGAACTAACCATAAGTTGATTCCTCCGGAAACAAAGGCTCCAAAAATTGGAACTGTTGCGCCGCCAGTCTTTGCAGCAAGTTTTGCACTCATTTTTGCAACCGTCTTAGCAACTAATTTAGCCGACAGTTTCGCTAAAAATTTCGCACTTCCCTTGATTAAAGAGGATGTGAGAACCACTCCCATCAAGCCACGAGATGCTAAAACCGCTTTATTATTGACTTTGATCCCAACTTTCCCAGATGGAACACTGGTCTCTAAGCTTCCCTCACCAGCCCAAATCGCAAGAATTATTTCTCTATCTAAATCATAATCAATCTGGCATCCTAGTAAATGGCCAATGCCAAATGCTCCTATTGTTCCATTCCTCTCACATAGCCAGAGTTCGGGGAGTATTGCTGCTAGACCTACAGGTCCACCAATAGCACCAGTTAAGGCGCCTGGTGTTCCGACTGCCGCTAAGCGTTCAGCTTTCCACCAAAACACATCAGAAAATCGTTTAATATCAGATTCAAGCTTCTGCTGATCTTTCAATGTTAACTTGAACAAGCTCTTGGCAAATTTTTCTAACTCTTTCTGAATAGAGAAGCTTTCATCCGAGAACTCATCATCAGTGACAGATGTTTGAGGTTCGTCTTGAAGTGGCTCAGAGGAGTAATCTGAAGTGGATGCCTCAAAATGCTCCATGAGCTTCTGGTATGCAAGGTTAATATCCTTGAACTTAGATTCTGCTTTTTCTTGCAAGCGAGGATTGTATGCATAGCGATCAGGATGCCAAATTTGAGCCAGTTGCCTGAAAGCTTCCTTAATTTCATCAACGGAAGCATCAGGGGAAATCTCTAAAATCTCATAATATTTCTCTAAATCATTCATGAATCACCTGTTTTGAGATTGGTGTACAGCGAAAAACTTATAGACATGGGAAACAGATTAGAGAAGACTGACCAAACATTGGCCCATATGCAATTGCCTACACGGCTAAGTAACTTTAATAGAATAATTGCGACACTTGCCTATAAAAAGCTATGGGTATAAACCGAACCTGAGAAGTCGTAGTACCCACTTAGAATGTTGGTCCAGTGGAAAACTAGAGCACCCTAAAACAACCTCGAAGCATTGCCCTATCAGATCCTGCCGCCGATTGAACCTTAAGTGTTGACCGACTGATTATTAATTACACTCAGGCAGTTTGATTTAGAAAAGAAGTGGTGGGAAAAATACAAAAAGAGTGCGTATGCTTGGAAGGTTTCGGTGAAGGAGATTGCGGCACGAAATTATAATTTGGATTGTAAAAACCCTTATGAAGTGGAGGTCAATCATCGAGATCCGGATGGGTTGATGGTGGAGTATTTGACGATCGATCGGAAGATGAAGTGTGTGCAGGATGCGCTGAAGCAGGAACTAATGGATGCGATCGGGCAAAGCAGTGGAGGGATATATTAATTAGGGCTAGATTCAGGGCTAGAACTTGTACAATTGGACTCAACCCACATCCAACCATTAGAACACCTCTAACTTTCTAGACAATGATTGTGCTCATCCTCGATACCAATGTCATCGAGGAATTATTTTTTCCTTCCACCTTTAGCAGAACAACACAGAATCGTCGCCGAAATCTGATCGTCTCATGGAGTTTTGCGATCGATTAGAGGAGACGGTGGAAGCAACCAGAATCAAACAAACTGATTTATTGAATGCTGTGATGTCGCGGGTATAGCGATGGCGATTGATTCAAGATTAATCTGAATAGTGTAGAATAATCAACTCCAAAAGATATTTGTGTAATACTTAAGACTAGATGGCAATCCCTTGAGGTGAAATTATGACCCTTGACGACTTAACTCCAGCCATAAAAGAAAAAATTAAGACGATCGCTGCCCAACACGGAGCCTTTAACGTGCGAGTGTTTGGGTCCGTTGCGAAAGGAGAAGCCCACTCAAACAGCGATTTAGATCTACTCGTTGATTATGACTTAGACAAGATAAGCCCTTGGTTTCCAGTCCGACTGATTCGAGATCTCGAAAACCTCCTCAACATCAAAGTCGATGTCGTAACTTCCGAAGGACTAAAACCCAGAATTCGCAACGAAATTTTGCAGGAGGCTCTGACCTTATGAGAAACGATCGAGAAAGAATGCGAGACATCCAAGAAGCCATCGATAAAATTGAAAAATATGCGATTCAGGGAAAGGAAGAATTTGTTGGTAACGAACTCATACAAAGCTGGATGCTTCTACAACTACAAATCATTGGTGAAGCAGCACGATCGATGGACTCGCACACCCATGACCAATATTCAGAAATTAACTGGCGAGACATTATTGACTTTCGCAACCTATTAGTTCATGAATACTTCCGAGTAGACCTAGAAATAATTTGGCAAATTGTCGAACAAGAGCTACCAATCCTTAAACAGCAAATTAATTCAATTCTGCAATAACAAGACTTCAAATGATTAATAAGGTCGCTCATAATAGACTATTTCCCATTGTGAAGCCTCAGGCTCATTAACGTGTTCTCAGTAGAGCGCTATTAAGCAATAAAGTTCCACCAAGTAAAGCGACTTGCAATAGAAACCATCATTGCCGTAAAAATAATCAATAATGGAATTCGAAATTTCGGGAACCGCACAAAGAAATGCCCTAACAATATCGAAAACGAAGAAATTCCATAGACATACCGCACAATGCCATCGGTCGCATTGGAATACAGCAATAAACCTAGAGAACAAAACGCATACATCAACGAAGTTGCATTAAACTCCCGTCGCAACACCCAAAAAGCAACGCCACTCCCCCAAAACATCAGCACCCGCAAAATCGAGTCTGGTGACATAAAGCGACGCGCCAAGAGCTTCTGATAGAGCAACGGCCAAGTCTGCTGCATTTCTAACCAAGGCACCTGCGATCGGAAATTTGCTAAAAAGTCTCCATGGTAAACCTGACAATAAATCAAATACAGCACAAACCCGCCCAGTGTCCCAATCCCTGCCGCATAGGCTGCAATCGATCGCCGCTGTCTCCAAGCCACCAAAATGAACGTCGGCGCTAACGCAAGGCCAAACATGCGCGTGGTCGTTGCCACCATCCCCCAAAGACTCGCTTTCCAATATTCATGCCGATCGAACGATCGCAGTGAAGAAGTGGTGGACAGCAAAAACAATCCTTCTGTATAGGCCGTCGTGCCAAACATAGAATAGGGAAAACAAGTTAACGCGATCGTTGTCCACTTTGCTAATTTTGTGCTGTGAATCTCCTCTACCCAGCGATACATCACATAGGCCGCCCACAAAAAACAACCATTATTAATTACCGTTCCCACCACTGCAAACGGCAGCCCTGTTCTCATGCCCAAGTTACATAAAATAGAATAGGCTGGAAGAAAGGCGATCGAGTAAATTTTAGTTAAATCTTTCGCATCATAGGTATAGCCTCGCGTCGCAATGTCTTCATACCATTTGCCATCCCAATGGGTAAATAATTCCCAACCCATCTTCGGGTAAAAGCTCCCCTCAGGCCCGCCCAATGGAATAATCACGCTATCAGGCGACTGCATCGGCAGCATTGGAGAGACCACCTGAATCACAAAAATAATCACAATCCGGCTAATCAACCAACACAAAAAGACAAAGGTTAACGTCGATCGCCAGTCATAGGAAGTTTCTTTACCTAGGTCATGGGTCAAATTAGGGTTCACCGCTCTTGGCAAAAATCCTTGCATACTAAATCGTTTAGACATAATCAAATACTCCGTAATGGATTTATCGTTTATAAATTCTTAGAATTCCCAAGCCCGATGGCCTGCAAAAGTCGCTGATCCATGGAAGTCTGCCCCTCGGGAACCAGACCAAACCCATCACGATAGGACCAGAGCGCATGGCCCATGTTTTCTGACGTCAGAAGCTCTGAGACATCTTGGTGCCACCGAATCCGATCGTCTTTGGGCGCAACGTTGTGAACGCCGTATTCACCACAGTAAAGAGACACTTGATAATGGTCGCGCCATTGCGCTGCTTGTTTAATTTGAGTTGCGAGTTGAATGCGGTTAAATTGACTGCTTCTGTACCCTTCCCACAGTTTCTGCGCTTCAGGGGAAAGTTGAGATCTTCCTTCCGAAGGAACTTTCTCGTCAGGACTGCCTTCCGAGGGGTAGGGAATATTTTTTAGGGAGGCATAGTTTTCAAGCCAGGTTGCGCCTTGATGCGTAAAAACAAGGGGCGCATAGAAATGGAAGGTATAAAGCAACCGATCGCCTACAATTGGTCTAAAACTCAGTAATTCCCCCACACCGCTAGACCCGTGCGCCGGAACAATTACTGTATGCAAGGAATCCACTTGACGGATTAATGCCACCAGTCGCTCTGCAATGTCATGCCATAGCGCCGGATTTTCAACTAATGGTTCATTGAGGATTTCGTAGGCAATCATTTGAGAATTTTTGCGATATCGATCGCTTAAGGTCTTCCAAATCATTTCTATATTTTGATAATCTGCACCGTAGGGTTGAGACTCTAGCTGAAGGCGACGGGTGGGATGTAGATCTAGAATTACACCGAGTTTTTCAGCCTCAATGAGCGCAATCGCCCGGTCGATCGCCTGCAAACGATCGGGCTGAATTCTCAAATCGCCCTTTGCCCAGTTGGGCTGTAAGAAATCTGGATCAATTGGCAAACGAACATGATTAAAGCCTGCTTTAGCGATCGGTCGAACCTCATCGATCGTCATCCACTTTTTAAGGTAGGCCGATGTCTCCATTTTTTCATCTGCCACAACTGGCAAAAAGAACCAATGAGCTAAGTTCAATCCTTTAGAAAAATTGATCTGAGTTGCGTTTGCTTGAGACCCGTAAGATGACAGAAGCACCCACAAAAATAGGCACACCATCACACAAACAGGCTTTGCGTGAACAGCCTTTTTCAATGCCATAACTAAGACCTCTAATCGAATATCTTAAGTGCCGTCTTAAGTGCCGTCTTAAGTACCATGGCGGGCTAAATCCCGACGATATAAAATATAGGCTAATGGTAAACACAAGCAGCTCAAAATCCCGCCTAGGCTTACGATCGGCAATTGATAGGATGATAGTTCGGTATCTTTTGCTTGTTTGAAATCTAGATTTTTAGCGTAGCGATGACGAATGTGAAACTGCGATCGGCCATAGTTGGCAGCGAGTTTAATAAAATGCTTAGGCGATCGGAAAAAGTATTTCATTTCCCATTGTAGTGAAGTTTCATTGGCTAGCCAAACACCAATAGGATTGGTCATTATGATATTTGATTTAGTCAGTTGTTGCGTATTTGGATCATGGTGATAAATCCGTAGCCATTCGTTAACGTAGAGAACCGGATATTTCTGCGTCATCGGAATCCAAGCGATCGCCTCGGGAATGTGACTCATACGCAGTTGCCTTAGTTCTGGAAATAAAAACTCTCGCATCACATCAGTGCGCTGAAAGCCCCATTTTTCCCCCTTAACTTGATGCTCAAGGCGCATTTTGGAATAGTTAGCCACCAATGCATTCTTTCCAGGCGGAATCGGATAGTCGCTGCCGATTTTGGCACCATTCACATCAATGCAATGACAATCAATACCGGAGTATCGCGATCGGTCCTGAACTGGAATGCGGTTCCAACATTCATGCATGCGCTCTAATGCGGTTGCCACACAGCTATCATCGGAGTCCAGACATACTAAAAGTTCTCCTTTAGCTTTCAATGCCGCCAAATTGTAAGCCACATGTTTGCCCTGATTTTCCTGATAAAAATAGCGAATTGGAAACCTTGCCTCCAATTGCCATTTTTCCACTAAGCTACGAGTCCCATCCGTCGAGCCATCATCTACAATCAACCATTCAAAATCACGATAAGTCTGACGACAGAGGCTATCGTAGGCTCGATGAAGGGTTTTGGCCCGATCGTAAGTAGGCGTAAAAACGGTAAAAACATACTTTTGGCTCATGATTTAGACCCAACTCCTAAGTCTCACATAAAACTCAAACCGCCTGCACGGCCTCTTCATCAAAAGGCATTTCAAGGTTGCAAAGTTTGCTGTAGGCGTTAACCGATGCGTCTAACGAGTATTTATTGGCCCGTTGCTTTAGGAAATCAGTCTGACGGGGCATTTCCAATCGCTGTAGCATTGCATTTGCGAGTTCCTGGGGGTCACTCATCTGAACCAACGGACCATAGTGGCCCCCCTGCAAAATTTCGCGAGGACCGCTAGGGCAATCTGTCGCGACTACAGGCGTTCCCACCGCCATAGCCTCGATCAATACCGTCGGCAATCCCTCAAAAATCGAAGACAACACAAATAAATCCGATCGGGCCACATAGGCAAAGGGATTACTGACAAAGCCTTCCAAGCTAACATCGGCGCTCAACCCCATGACCTCAAGTTTTTGCTCTAGTTGAGGCCGCAGGACGCCCTCTCCTAAAACCATCAAGCGCATTTCGCGAGTTTTACGAGCGATCGCAAAGGCCTGAAACAACGTCGGATAATCTTTCTGTATCTCTAAGCGACCCACTGCCACAATCACCGGCGGCTCTCCCGGTGCAAACCAAGGGTGGTCAATGGGCGCTTTGGATTGCTCTAGAAGGGCTGGTGTCACGACAGGATTGTGAATGACCTGTATTTTATTGGGTGAAATGCCGAGGCTAACGAGATCTTCACCGACGCCCTCAGAAACAGGAACGATCGCCGCCGCCCAAGGGAAAAAGCATCTTGCGAACAGCGGCATCACCTTTGTCTTGAAATTTCGTGCGAACTTTGCTTCAGTTGAAACATTGTTTTGAACATTAACAATGATTGGCAACGAGGCAATTACCGCTTGGGGAGCAAAGAGTTTTGCAAAAGCCTGTAACCAAACCATAAAAATACTCGGCTCATTTAAAATAGAAATCAAAACGTCTGGCTTCTCTTGTTCCAGGTAACGCCATAGATGATGGGAACTCCTTGACAGCTTTCGCCCTCCGAAATCGAAAATTCTAATGCTATCAGGGACTTGATCAATGTACGCACCTTCTCTTTCAATCAAAACAAAATGCACTATAGTTCCACGCTTTACAAAGCTGCGAGCCAAATTAAGCGCAGCGCGCTCAGCTCCACCTCCATTGAGATTGGGGGCAAAAATTGCTAAAGTTCTCATGAGTGATAAACCGCTAGGGGGCAATTCTGGGCTAAGAAGTTAGACAAACAATCGAAGCTTTGTAGTATGAAAGTTGAGTCGATCACACGTATGAACTGGGGAAAATCATCAACCTCCCAATTAGGCTATCAATCAATCATTAAACATTCATTAAACCTGAGAAGAACCATGTAGAAAGGCTCAACAGACTAACGGGTTTAATTTGTAGACCAATGCAAGTTGCCTTGGTTTGATCAAAATAAGCTCAGTTAAATTTCATCATTCCTTCATCACAATACACTGAGTTTTTATACTTGCCATGCAACGCAAGAAATATATTTTTGCAGCTATATCTTAGGAAAGATCTCCAGATAAGCGCCTAGATTTCTGTCGTAGGGGAGAGGTTATAGTTGAGCGATCGACCTCAAAACTGTTAAATCATCCTGATCCCAGATATGATGAGCTGAATAATTAAGCAAAGGTGCTTGTAAAGTTCTCTCCTAGGATTTTTCTATGACTCATGGCGACGATCGCACATCATTCAGACTTCGGGTGATTCAGCTCACAGATATTCATCTTTTCGCAACCTCCAATCAGTCATTGATGGGGATTACGACCCGTGCGTCTCTGTTGCCGATCGTCGAACAGATTTCCCAGCTTCAGCCCTTGCCAGACATTCTTCTTTTGACGGGAGATCTATCTCAAGATGGTTCGCCCGAGTCTTACGATCAAATTATTGAGCTGTTAAGCCCTCTCAATATCCCGATTTATTGGCTACCGGGCAACCACGATTGTGTCGATGTTATGGAACGATCGCTTATTGTTCCACCATTCATTGCCGATAAAAGCTTTGTCCGAAATGGATGGCGCTTTTTGTTGCTGAATTCACAGATTCTGGGAGAAGTTCCGGGATACCTTAGCGACGCAACCTTAGAGTGGCTCCAGCAACAACTCACAGCCAACCCCGAGCTTCCCACGACGATCGCCTTTCACCATCCCCCACTGTCATTGAACACCGAATGGCTTGACTCTAGCGCACTGCAAAATCCAAATGCCTTATTTCAAATTGTTGACCAGCATCCGCAGGTGAAGCTGGTTCTCTTTGGTCATATTCATCAAGAGGTACAGCAGATACGATCGGGTATTGCTTATTTAGGCTGTCCGTCAACCTGTTTCCAATTCGCCCGCGATCATAAAACGTTTACGCTTGATGTCGATCAATATCCTGGGTTTCGCCTTTTAGACCTGGCCCCCGATGGCAGTTGGAAAACTGAAGTGCGCCGAGTGGATTGTCATATGAAAGCGATCGCAACGCCCACAGGATATTGAGCAAGCTTACTTAAATAACCGATCGATCGCGCAGTCAAATCCCGGCAACAAAGGTGAGGTTAAAGTATCTCCAGGCAAAAGCGTACAAACTAGCGCCAACAGAACATTTTGACGACGATAGACTTCAAGCTGGGACGATCGCCAGTTAATAATCCAATATTCCTGAACGCCTCTTTCAGAATAGAGCTTGAGCTTAGTTTCCCGGTCTCGCCGTTCGTTTTCGGCTCCCAGAGATAGCACCTCGACAACCAATTCAGGCGAGATAATTAAGTGCCCAGCCTCATCTAATCCCGTCGCCAGCCGATCTGGTTTGGATTAGTTACGATCGGCTGGCGACGGG
>JANMIS010000421.1:0-3062 GCA_031375925.1 Synechococcales cyanobacterium OTE_70_concoct_197_sub | reverse complement strand
ATATTTTTACCCATTTACTATTTCAAAAAAATCTTGATCGCACTATTTATAGATCATCGTTACCCGTTGATGTTGAGATTTATCGAAATAGCAGGAATCTTTGCAGGCCCTTGGGGATACTGGCGATCGGTCCAATTGATTAAACGTATTGGCAGAGGCGATCGGTTCTAATCATTGTATAAAATTGTCTAAAGTTCTTCAATAAAATCTCTTCAGAAAATCCGACCATAAAACTCTGGATCTCCTCGATCGCCTTTTTCATATCCCACAAGGCTTCAATTTCGTCCTCATTAGGCTGCATAAATCACTCGGTTCGATCGTAGGATTTTGGCTCGGCGGTAAGGATTATCCAGTAAATTTTTGCGAACAACATCGACCTCACGCTGGAAGACCGATCGGAGACTAGATTCAAGTGCAACCCAATCGTGCCAAGACAGACGATATCCTGGTCTAAATACGACTAGAAGATCTACATCACTTGGATTATCACCCCCCTCACGAAAATCTTCACGGAGCGCAGACCCAAACAATCCCATTTCTACAATCTGAAACTGCTGACAAATCATACTTAGATCAGTAGGATCAACGTTCAATCGTAGTTTTAAAATTTCTTCCACAGTCATCTCTAGAACTGATGTAGAGAATGGCTGCAACTGCTTTGAAACGACTTCCATCTCTCACCTCAAGTTACAAGTTTTTAAGTCTATTTTAGTCGAATTAAGCATTTCCCGGATGCTCAAGCTCAAACCGATCGATCGCCTCTGCAAAAATCGCTGCCCAATCATAATGCTGTTCAACGAGTTCACGCCCCTGTTGTCGAAATGATTGACGACGATCGGCATCCTTCAACAATTCCAATGTAGCAGCAGCAAAGTCTTTAGGCCGATCGCGCACCCAAAGCTCCGTGCCATCTGTCACCGCAATGCCTTCACAGCCCAAGCTCGTGGTCACGATCGGCAACCCTAGCGCCATCCCATGCAAAATCTTAATCCTCGTCCCACTGCCAATTCTTAGCGGCACCACGGTCATGCAACATTGCTTTGCCACTTCAGTCATGTCCTTTGGATTTGCGATCACTTTAATGCGCTGATCTAAAGCCAAATCCAGCATCGCCTGCGGCGGTTCGGCACCTGCAATCCAAAACTGTACAGATGGTTCGCTCTCCCATATCAGGGGCAAAATCTCCTGAACAAAGTACTGTACTCCGTCAATATTGGGGTAGTAGCTGAGTGTTCCAATGAACAGCACAATCCTAATAGGATTGTCGGGTAAAGGAAAAATAGTCTTTGTATCAATTCCATTACTGACGACGATCGTGTTCCCAATTCTACAGTTCTGTTCTAAAAATTCTCGATCGGGTTCGCTGACGACTATTCTTAATGGAAACTTCGGCCAAAGCGATCGTTCGTATTGTGCCAGTAAGTCCGCTTCTTGAAAGCCTCCAAGAAAACTCTTAAATGCTGAATGTTGACTGGAGAGATGCTGTATCTCTCTCTGGCTCTGAAGTTGGGCCGATCGTCTGAGGAGTTCTGATTCAATGTTATGCTCGGCGAGAATATGAAATGAACGGGAAAAACGATCGTGATACTGTGCCATTTGAATAAAGTCAGTCAATACAAAATCAAACGGGATCTGGCTGAGTTTATCCAACACTTTCCCCATTCGCTCACTGCTATATTGATGAATGAGTTTAGGTTGATTTAGAATCGCAGGGGGACAATCTCCCATTACGATCGTGATAGCAAATTGACAATACTCAGCTAATGCCTTTTCAATGCAAAAATCACCCTTTTGGAAAATGAATGAAACCACTGTCAAATCATAGGTCTTGCCCATGGCTTTCATTTCATGGAACATCCGAGCGATTGCTCCAGTCGTGGGTGGATAGGTCGGATAGGGCGTAATCATTAACATTTTACGCTTTGAAGTTTTGGTTTTAGACTTTTTACAAGATATACAAAACTCATCAATACGCAGATCCTGTTGCTGTACATGCTTTGCATAGGCTAAACAATCACGCAGATAAATCATCCAAGGCGATCGGCGCAATGCTTTTTTGTAAACCTCAATGGCAGCGTCTGTCTCGCCGACTGCCATCAACGCCTCACCTAAAAAGTAATTGGCCCAAGCCTCTCGCGGCAACAACTGGCTCACTCGTTGCAATGTCGAAACCGCTTTGTGCCATTCCCCTGTCTTCACCCAAGCGATGCCCAGACTATAGTAAAACCAGGGGCTACCTGCATCTAATTGAATTGCTTTTTGATAAGCTTCGATCGCGAGTTGCCATTGCTCTTGAATGCCATAGCGTTTTCCAAGACTGTGATAAAGTTCGGCGTTGGTTGGGTCTAAGTCAATCGCTCTTTGATGCGCCGCGATCGACTCTTGCCATTGCCCGATCGCCTGATAAGCCTCTGCCAGAATAATCTGCTCCCCAAAAATTGGGAGATGGGAGGTGCGGCAAAGCTCGATCGCCGCTTTAGGTTGACCTGACTTGAGTAAAGCTTCAGCGAGTTTGACAAGTTGCTTGGGTTGAAGCTGCTGCGAGGCGTAGATTTTGACCCGTAATCGCCAAATCCATTGCCTTAGTCTAGGTAAATGGTGAGTTTGAATAGACTGTAGGGCTTTGATCAGAACTTGGAAGGGCCGATCGTTCATGAAGGCGTAGCAATGCAACACCAAACATAATACCTGACCTTAAAAATAAAAAACCTCAACCGAAGTCGAGGTTCATCATCAGGGTGCATCTACCATTCCTCTATACCCTTAGAAAGAGGCGGCATCCGGAACAAAATGTAGTTTCTTAGAATTTTCCTGGCCGATTAGTCAGAACGCCGTCTGGGAACAGGTTTTGAAGATCCCTTTTTCTGACCTTGGCGACTGTTTCGATCGCCGTTTTCCCGTTTCACAATCCCAAAGGCCGCATTATAAATCCGCTCATTTGCTTCTGCGGATTGGAATAGGTCCACGATCGGCGCTGGATAATCGACCCCTAGCCGCAGGTTAAATCGTTCCTGTTCTACTTTTTGTAGCAGCCATACCTCGTGAATTTTGGCTCCGGGCAC
>JANMIS010001018.1:0-6058 GCA_031375925.1 Synechococcales cyanobacterium OTE_70_concoct_197_sub | reverse complement strand
ATGACTTTAGCGATCGAAGGCGAAGCCAATGATTATGTCGGCAAAGGCATGAACGGCGGCGAAATCATCATTCGTCCGAGTCGAAAAGCCGGGTTCGTGGCAGCGGATAGCGTCATCATTGGCAATACCTGTCTCTATGGTGCAACGGGCGGCCATCTCTTTGCCAATGGTCGTGCGGGAGAGCGCTTTGCGGTGCGGAACTCGACGGCTAATGCCGTGGTAGAAGGCACAGGCGATCACTGCTGCGAATACATGACGGGCGGAGTTGTCGTGGTTCTTGGTTCTGTGGGGCGTAACGTGGGTGCGGGGATGACGGGTGGCTTGGGCTATTTCTTCGATGAAGGCGGTAGTTTCCAATCCAAAGTGAATCCCGAAATCGTATCGGTTCAGCGCGTGATCACTCAAGAAGGTGAAACGCAACTGAAATCACTGATCGAAATGCACGCAGCAAAAACCGGAAGCCCGAAAGCGATCGCGATTCTAGCCGATTGGGCCAATGCTTTACCGAAGTTTTGGCAAGTGGTTCCGCCATCGGAAAAGGATACGGTTTTTGCAAAAGTTGAATCTAGGACGATCGCTGTGTAAAAGCTCTCAACCTTGGATGAATGGGAGGATGTTACTCGATCGGGTGATGTCTTCCCGTTGTTTTTTGTTGATGCGGATCGAAGGGCGTTTATTAACGGCCTGACGTTGAAAGTAACTTGATCACATTATTGAATTTTCTACTTTAAGACTGTACAGGTCCATGATAGCGATGATTGATGATGTACAATATCTGCCTCATCAAGGACGGTGTATTGCTCTTTAAGTCTGCGTAAAATAGACTTTGCTCTACAAGACGTATTGCAGGTTGACACCATGAGCAAACCGTCTGGCTTCAGAGCATTACAATATCTTCTCACGCTAATGAGAGGATCATAAAAATAATAAAGCGATTCATTAAAAACAATAATGTCAAATAATTCATTTGGCTCGAAATTTTCTGCATCAGCACTGACGAACTGAGTCTTTTCATCTTGCCGAGCGGCCAGCCGATCGATTGCGACTTGAGAGATGTCAATGCCCAGATACCTGGAATATCCTTGCCTTTGATATCTTTCGAATAATATTCCTTCCCCACAGCCAACATCCAATACAGCAGCTTGAGGCTTGAGGTAGGCGATGTAGCCAGCAATGACGCTATAACGGCCTAATTCGCTTATTTTATCCAGGAAATTCCACTTTTCACCCGAGTATTCTGTTTCCCAGACTTCGCTTGAGACCGGAACATCACCTCTACGGCGACGAGTTTCCCAAGAAGTCATTATTTTTTCAAACTTCTGAGCTATCGGACCTTTCCTTCCATAAAAACCTCTATAAAATAATCCCTGCATTACTTGAAACAATCGATATTTCACATCTATCTTGAATGAGTTCATATTAGATTCTCGATTTTCAGAACAAAAAAAGACTCGACTCATCCAATTGAAAATTGATAATGGATCGGCTTTATCATAATAAGTCTCGCTCTCTAAGCAGAAGATGTGTTGTATTGAACATAGGCTGAAACGCAATCCAGAGTTACCTAAATGGGATATTTTAGTCCAGCCGACTGACAGGTAATCTTATTGTTGGGAATTGCCTAACGAATATGTGAATCAGTATTTATTTTTTTGAGAATAGAGGAAATCTGCGTAAAATCACTGAAAATACAGAAAAGTTAACTTTTCTTCAGAAAGTAGTGCAGACCCATTCAAAAATCAGTAAATCCGTTGGCGTAGCCTCCCGGAACGCGAATCGCCATGGCAGATAAGTCCGTAGCCGATTACGCTGATGACCTGTAAGTCACGAAATTTGCAGCGGCTTTTCGTGACTTTTCTGCCTGAGTTGGTTTGTTGAAAAATTATTCTGTGTCGTAGATTATTTTCTACCTGTTGTGTACGATACAGTTTGTCACCGTCTTTTCACCCATGATCGGCAGATGACACAAGCTCTTTTTCCAGTCACTTACTCAACGCTGTCCTGTGGAGCCTTAGTTACGCAGTTACTTTCTCAGTACGATATTGGGGAAGTTTTGGGCTGTCAGTTTTGGTGTCGGGGCTTGAGTGACGTGTACTTGGTGGAGACGCAGGTGGCGCAGTATGTGCTGCGGGTTTCCCATGCCCATTGGCGATCGTTGCCAGAAATCGCGTTTGAACTGGAGCTATTAGAATTTTTATCCCAGAAGCGGATTCCTGTTGCTTATCCATTGCGGACGAGGGAGGGCGACCTGTGGATTCCGCTTTTAGCCCCTGAAGGCGATCGGTATGCGGCCCTCTTCATTTACGCCCCTGGATGCGTCCCAATAGGCGACCTCAACCCAACCCAGAGCTACACCATGGGCCGCACCGTCGCGCAGTTTCACCAAGTGAGCCGAGACTTCAAAAGTTCGTTTTCCCGATCGGCGTTGACTTTAGAATATTTGGTTGAAGCTTCGATCGAAGTGATTAAGCCCTTCATGATGGGTCGCAAGCATGACCTCAGCAACCTCGTTCAGTCTGCCGAGGATCTTGTCCAGTCACTGTCCAAGCTGCCAACCCAGGATCCGTACTGGGTCGTGTGTTGGGGCGATCCCCACAGTGGAAATGTTCACTTCACTAGCGACGATCGGCTGACGATGTTTGATTTTGATCAGTGTGGGTATGGCTGGCGGGCCTTTGAATTGGCGAAGTTTTTTCAGGTAGCCATCAGGGGCGGGGTGAGTCTTCAGGTTCGGGCTGCTTTTCTCGCTGGATATCAGTCGGTTACGCCTTTGGAAGTTTGGGAATTAGAGAGCTTGCGGGCTTTTACTCAGGTGTCTCATATTTGGTCCTGGTCGATCGCGCTGACCCAAGCTCAGATGCATGATTATTGTCGGCTTGACTATCACTTTTTCAATCGTCGGCTAGAGCATCTCATGCGGCTCCGATCGCCCGACTGTCATCTTTACTAACAGAAACAAGACTTATTCCCTAGGAATTAGACCGATCGAGTTGTGCATTCATTTCAGTTCCTCTTAAGACAGATCATCAAGGAATACACCCCGAAATTTCATCTACAGATCATCTTTGTCTGTTTGGATGTTTTGTATGAGCCACAAGCAAATTTAAGATAAGTGTTACCAATATGGTTAAAAGCATTCAGCGTAGTCACTTGAGCAAGCGCTATCCTGGCTTGTCTTTCGTGGGTGTTCCCCATCGTCCCGACTGTACCGAAGCCCTCCGAACTACAACCGTTGATTGCTATGTCTGTGGCTCTGACAGGGTTGAACTGTTAGCGGTCGGTGAAGATTTTGAATACCGGACGAGTCCTGATTCATTTCTAACGGTTCGCTGCAAAGACTGTGGACTGGTCTATGTGAAAAATCGGCCTGATATGTGTGAACTCGATCGCATTTATCCCGCTGATTATCATGCTTTTAATTTTTCTGCTAAGCAGTTTGGTCTAATTTATAAGGTTCGTCGCAGTCTAGAAGCAAAGCGGTTATTGAGAGCCTGTAAGGGACTAGGCGATCGTGCCAAAATTTTGGATGTGGGTTGTGGGGATGGGTTTCATCTCAACCTTCTGCGGGACTTTGGTAATAAAAGCTGGCAGGTAGAAGGCATTGATATGAGCGATCATGCAGTTCAAGCCGGACGAAAACAGGGTTTGACCATTCACCATGGCATTGTCCAAACCTGTGAATTACCGCAGGGGACTTATGACTTGGCTTTAATGATTGCCACGATCGAACATCTAGATGATCCGCTCACTGTTTTAAAAGCCGTTAAAAAGTTGCTGAAACCCGGTGGCCGCGTCGTTATTGTCACTGACAACACCGATACTTTAGATTTTAAAATTTTTCACAACCGTCATTGGGGTGGATACCATTTTCCGCGTCATTGGAGTTTGTTTTGTCCTAAAACTATTCGTCAACTGGCAACCAATGTCGAGATGGAAGTGGATGAATTAGGGACGATCGTTAGCCCTGTGAATTGGGTCTATTCCATTCGGAATTTCCTAGATGATTGGGGTGCGCCGACTTGGTTAGTGAATCGATTTAGTTTGAATTCCCCGGTTTCTCTCGCGGTTTTTACACTGTTTGATAATTTGCATCAATGGTTGGGACATGGTGCACTGCTGCGGGTTGTCCTTCGGAATCCGTAGTCAGCGATGAGTTTTGGTTTACTCCGTTTTCGTTAACAACTCCTATTCACACAGCGCTATGAACATCTCTCAAAGCACGACTTCGAAGCGCCCGATCGCACCTGTAGCAATCATCGGCGGTGGACCTGCTGGCTTGACTGCCGCTTGGTACCTCAACCGTCAAAATATTCCCTTCATTCTCTACGAAGCCGGACCCAAAATTGCCGGACTCGCTTCAAGTTTTCACGATACAGATGGCTACACCTACGACTTCGGCGCACATTTTATTAACAACCGACTAGCGGCAGCCGTGGGCATTGGTAATCAATGTCGCGATGTGCTGTATTACGGCGAAAGCGTTTTGATCCGAGGTAAAACCCATGGCTATCCCTTTGGGCTGATGAAGTCTCCGCGCTACGTTGCAAGCGCCTTAGCCCGTCGCATGATGCCACCCAGTCGTCAGGAAATGCATCAAAATGCCGCGAACTGGTTCCGATCGAGTTACGGCGATCTCCTCGCCAACGAGGTTGCGATTCCCCTCTTAGAAGCATGGTCCGGTGCGCCCGCCACAGAACTTGCATCTGCCGTCGGATCAAAAATGCAAAATACTATTCCCCAAACCCTAAAATTGCGCCTAGCAAGTCAGTTATCACGTCGGGCAGTTGGCTGTGGCTATAGTCATGAGATTCCAGAGAATCCCCATGTTTGGCATGTTTACCCCGAGGGCGGCGTCGGGTTGCTCTGTCAAAAATTAGCGGAAGGCATTGAGCAACATATCAAACTTGAGTCACCTGTTCAAAGAATTATTGTGGATGATGGGCGTGTTGTGGGAGTGCGCTGTCAGGATCAAGAGCAGCCTGTCTCTGCGGTGGTAAGCACAGCCCCGGCTAATATTTTGTCGCGCTTAGTCGAAGGAACCGATATTCTCAAACCGCTCGGTCAGTTGCGCTATCGTCCAATGGTTTTTGTGAATCTGCGTTTGGAGGGACGTAACTTGCTGAAAGATACAGTAGTCTGGCTACCAGAGGGGCATTTTACATCCTTTAGATTGACAGAAACTCCGATTTCAATGCCTTGGTTAGCGCCAGAAGGTAAGACTTTGGTGACGGTTGATATTGGCTGTGAAAAGGGCGATCGAATTTGGTCGATGGATGATGACGCCTTGGGAGAGCTTTGTATTGAAGAACTCCAAGAAATCATTCCAGATATTAAACGTAGATATCGCGGTTGTCGGGTTTTAAGGACTCCGATCGCCTATCCAGTTTATCTCAATGAATATGAAGAAGTACGAGTAAAACTAGCACAATCGATCGGCATTGATGGACTGTATCCGATCGGTCGAAATGGTGAATTTTCTCACGCATTAATGGAAGATGTCTATTGGAGAACTCAACATCGAATGCGTCAAGTAATCGACTACCGAAATCAAAGTCAATCCCAGCCCTCATGCGCATACTCCTAGGCATAGAAGACAAGAAGACAGCCAAAGCTATCACACTTTCTCTACAAAATCAGAGATATATCGTGGACTGGGTTCGAGATGGTAAACAAACCTGGGAACATTTATCCCGCTCTGATCTCTATTCTTTGGTGATTGTAGATTGGAAGCTACCGCAGCTTTCCGGCTTAGAATTATGTCTTAAGTTACGGCAAAAAGATGACTCAGTTCCGCTGTTACTTTTGACTCCTAGCCATGACATGAACGATCGGATTATCGGATTGGACAGCGGAGCTGATGACTGTCTATCTGAGCCATTTGGATTGGAGGAACTATTCGCAAGAATCCGTGCGCTTTTGCGGCGTCCTAGACAAATGAAGTCTGAGATTTTGCAAATTGATAATGTTTTCTTAGATTGTCAGCGTCTAACATTATTTGCCCCCGATCGTGAAGTCCAGTTCCTAACTGCAAAGGAGTTCCAACTTCTGGAATATCTCA
>JANMIS010000375.1:0-5756 GCA_031375925.1 Synechococcales cyanobacterium OTE_70_concoct_197_sub | reverse complement strand
CTCGCAAAGTGTTCCAACAGTTCCCGATCGCTCAACCGATCGTGCCTGTCGATATTGTGGTCGTAAGCGCCGATCGTGGCAATGAGCCAAGCAGATCGTCATTTTCTAGATTGCCAAATCTTGGGATCTCTTTTTCCGTGAACGATCGCAATCACAATGATGCGACTAGAAATGATTCGATAATAAATGACGTAGGGAAATCGATGAATCAAAGCTCGTCGAAAATCCTGGAAAACAATTCGATAAGATTCTGGGCGTTGCTCAATGCGATCGAGCGTCGTATCCACACAAGCTAAGAAATCTTCTCCCAGTGTTGCTTTTTGATCTTCATACCAATTGTAGGCATCTTCCATTTCATCGCGAGCTTCAGCGCGAAATGTCAATACATACTCCATTAGCGTCTCCTAATAGAAGCCCGCACCTCTTCCCGTGTCATGACATCATCGGGATTTGCATCGTAGGCACAAGAGCGCCGATCGAGTTCTTGTTTGAGTTCCAAGGTCAATTCTGGATAACTCTGTTCCATGCTAATACTCTCCAAGATGGCTTGGACTATCCGAATCCGCTCTTCTACACTTAGCGCTGTAATTCCGTCTAAAGTTGCGGCAATATCCATAGTGGTCGATGACGAATGGGTTGCCCTCATTCTATCTAAAATTAGGTGACGCATCAATTCTCACTTCAACAGTCTCAATTCTCCATTCTGGTAAAGTGTTCCAACAGTTCTCTATGGATAAATCGATCGTGCCCGTCGATATGTGGTCGTAAACGACGATCGGTTTCCTCTGTTCCCTGCTTACGCTGCTTATAGGTTCATCTCTATCGATCGTAGACTAGGCAACGATCGACCTTCTTCTTGGTAAGATTCGACTAACAATTCAATGACTTCTAAATTCTTGCAAAGTGCCCTATTCTTGCAAAGTGCCCTTGTCACAGGGCTTCAAATTCTTCTAGGGATAATCCTGACTGGCGTAAAATACTTCGTATTGTTCCGGGGCTGACTTCTCGATGATATGGAACAATGACGGTGAATGTTCCTTCTTCGATCGTTTTGAGGAATTTAACGTGACTCCCTTTTTGGGTTGTAATACTAAATCCTGCGGATTCAAGTTTACGTTTTACATCTCGATAGGGGATTGGTTTCATGATAAATCGTCCGTCGTTTGATTTAAGCGGCGGCAAGATCGACTTCGATCGTTCGCATTTGCGGCAGGATGGTGGCGTGGGGTGGTTCCAGATGAAGAGCGATCGCTTCTTGAAGGTTGGCGAGGGCGAGATCTGGAGTTTCGCCTTGGCTGGCGATGTCAAGGTCGAGGCATTGGGCGATGAACCAGTGGTCTTCTTGCCAGAGGCTTGCGGTGAAGGTTGTTTTCATGGCTGAATTTGAGTCATTAGAAGATTGTTGCTTCAACTATAAACGATCGCTTTCCCCTTTCAATTCTTACTTCAACGTTTTCAGTTCTCAATTCTCGCAAAGTGTTCCAACAGTTCCCGATCGCTCAACCGATCGTGCCCGTCGATATGTGGTCGTAAGCGCCGATCGAGTTTATAGATTTGTAAATTCTCCAATCTAATTAACAACCCCTACTTGAGACGACTCAATGGATTTCAATCCTAATCCCAACTCCTTTAATAGGAAAAATAATTGATTTCCTTGTCCTCCGATCGTAGGAGTTTGGACGGCTAATTGTTCAGCCCAATTTTCAGATTTCCCTTTAGCTTTGGCAACATTTTGTAGTGCGTTCCAAAAAAGGTCCAAGTCTCCTTCTTCTAAGGCAGCATTTAAATATTCGATCGCAAGTTCAGAATCTTGTAGATATCCCGTCAATTCTTGCTCATAGGTTCTACTTTTAGGCATGATCGCGACTCCTGTAGTTAATCCAATGCTGTTGTGCTTTTTCAATGTCTCGTTGCTGTGTACTTTTATCCCCAGCCCAGAGTATGACGATCGCCTGAGGACTAATTCGTCCGAAGTAGACCCGGTATCCGGCACCTGTATCGACTCGAAACTCAAACAGTCCGTCATCAATCCGTTTATGATCTCCGAGGTTGCCCAGCTTTGCTCGGTCGATTCTCAGCAAAATCCTGGCAGCAGCGTTCTTGTTTTTTAAGTCAACTAACCATTCTGAAAATGGAACTTGCCCACATTCAGTTTCATAAATTTCGACGACAAGGGGACTTGACTCCACAATTCTCCTGATTTCACCGAGACGAAAGGCGTTCAATGCTTCTCTATTTTATACCAATTCTCACTTCAACATTCTCAATTCTCCATTTTGGCAAAGTGTTCCAACAGTTCCCGATGAATAAACCGATAGCGACCGCCGATTTGCTGAAGTAAACGCCGATCGTGGCAGTAGGTTAGAAAGCGGGCGATGTTCCAGGGGATTTTGTGGTGGCGGGTGATGATGAATCGGAGGCAAATATGTTGGATGATAGCAAAGCCGCCACCTATAAAAAATCCAGATGATAATACTCCAATAACTCCAGACAATAGAAATTGCGGATTATGTCGCAATAGAATTCCCAGTAAATTAAACCAGTCTCCTCTTTCGTTTATGTGACGTGTAACGTTGGCTGTCATATAAAAAATGCTACCGAGTGGATAACATAAGATTGTTACCCAAACAATACTCTCCAAGGAATTCCAAATGCCTTGATTAGGCTTCGATCGAATTTTCAAATCCTGCTTCAGTTCGTCAATCAGCGAGGCAATTAGCCCTCCACTTATCGAGAGAATTAGTAATCCAATCGCCCATGCAATCTGCTCGCCTCTCAGATCACCTCTCAGAAAGGGAATGAGCAATCCAAGCAGATAAATCTCCAGCCATGTAAAGAGAACCAGAATCAAGAAGTGTAGTGCCATGTAAAATTGTTCTCGTAGAACTTCATGCATCATCGGGATTTTACGGAAACCTTCAATGGGTTCAATGTTATCTACCTGGGCACTAATCACACCGAAAATCATCCCAAAAGTCACTCCCATAGCTAGCCCAATAATCAGTTCAATAATTAGCCCGAAAACCATTCCGAAAATCATCCCGGTAATCAGTCCGATAATCACACCAAAAATCATCCGATATTGTCGTTGGGCTATGTCGCTGCATAAACAACTCGGCTGCATTTTTTCAATTAAAAACTCCACCTGATTTCGCTGTTGCAACTGCTGTGCAATCCAACCTAATGAATGCCAAACGTTCCTCCGATCGGGTTCCTTCTCCACCGTCTTAAATGTCCATTGACGCCCCTTGAATTCCTTCCGATCGCGATCGCCCACCCGCACATCCCACGAAAGCTGTCGATCGATATACCGCTCAAAGAGATCCTTCTTCCCTTTCAACGGCTTATCTTGTTCATAAACCTGCGCCGCCAACGAAATAAACAACGGCACCCGCAGCAATCCCGGCTCATCATAATCAGCATTCTCCTTATCAATCACAGGCTCTAATAATTTCCCCATCTCCGGCACCGACTGAATCTGTTCCCACAGCCCACTCTTCTCCATTTTGTCCAAATACCGTTCAATCTGCCGATCGCTCAATGGCTGCAACTGCACCTTCCCACGCAGATTCGACGGATTCACCCCCGCTTGCTGAAACTCCTTCACCCGACAACACACCACCACCTTCCAATGCTTCGCAAATTCATTCACCGCTTCCGTACAAGCCTTCTGCCGCGCCATCCCCAACTCATCCAACCCATCCAACAACGGCAACAACACCCGCCGCTCCACCCAAGTCTCATAGATCTTCCGCTTCCGATTGCCGCCATAATTTTCATACAACTGCTCAATCAACCAAGCCTCAATCTCCTGCCCATCCCGCCAAGTCGAAAGCTCAAAAATAATCGGAATCACCGTTTGTGGCTGCGCGATCGCCTCTCCCACCAACTGCTCCGCCAACTTCAGCAGCGTAATCGTCTTCCCCGCTCCCGGCGTCCCCAAAATCAACAGCGATCCATCAATATCCTCCCGCGCATAGGTCGCAATGATCGGCGCTTGCGGATCGATCGTCCCTGCATCCTGGCCGTTCACCGTTAAGGTCTTCTTCGCCTCCAACGCCAACGCCGGAGACTCCTCCTGACGCTTTGATTCCATCTCAACCGCATCCATCTCCGCCAACCCAAACAACGAATCCTTCAACCGTTTCTTAATATCCGGCTGCTGTTGCTTCAGTATCCGCATCGCCCAATCCCAGTCAATTCCGGGTGCCGTTGTGCGATTTCCAAACAACGACCAATAAGATTGCCTAATAACTTGTGCGCCTGGAGAATGCTGCAATGCTATCGCATCCCTACCCGCTTGAGTCTGCTGACCATCACGGCCCAGGTCTTCCATATTTTGGTCTTGCGATCGATCGCCCATCATCTCATCCTATAACTCGCAGTCTTTTAATCCTGATCCGTCTGATCATCCAACCAATTCATCAAATCCACGACCGCACTGAAGTCTAACAATGCGATCGAGAGTTGATCAACCTGTTCGATCGATAGTCGTTTAATTTGCTGAATCCATTCAGCCTGCATCTCTATTCCCAAACGTTGACGAAGCTGACGAACAACCATATCCTGTGTCCCTTCAACAACCCCTTCGGCTTTGATCTGCCGATACGCTAGAGACTCTTCAATACTGGAAGCTAGCATCGCATTCACCTCATCTCGACTAAGATTCGTAAACTTGTAAATTAAAATCGTTGATAGTATATCCATTATGGCACGGGACTCCGGTTCATCTACAGCCCGATCGACAAGCTGCCGTGCCACTCGTTTCGCTTCATCATCCTCCAACGTTGTCAAAACCATCAAGCTCAATCCGATCGGTAACTGACTCACCTCCCCCAATTCATCTAAATAAATTCGGGTCAGTTTCCCCGTTGAAATTAAGAACTGATGTGGTTCCAAATCCTTCTGTTCCAAGCTCCGCGATGGATAAACCACAACCAATCGATAATCACGACATCGATCGCGATTTCGATAAAAATATAGTGAGGCTTCACTCATCATTCGTTCATACAACAACTCATCAGGCTGAAACTGAACTTCCGCCAGATAAGTCAACCCAGAAGCATCCGGTGGCAAAAATACCCCATCAATCCGAAAACTGGTTTGCTTAATCTCCACTGAGTCGAACTGATATTCACCCGCATCGATCGGACGAGTCTGCAATAGATCAAACAACAGCATCGGATTTTGCTGAAAAATCCGATAAAACAAAGAATCACGCCTTATCGCCTTACCCTAAAATCCAAGCCTAAAATCCAAAGAATGCAGCCGCCACACCAACCCAAGGCGCGATCGTCCTAAACACTTCCCCACCTGTCTCCCACAGGCTTTTCCCCGCCTCCGTCGTCTCCTTCAGATTTTTCATCGTCTCCCCGACATTCTTCAGACTTTTTCCGACAAAATCCTTATCTGGAGACTCTTTTCCCGCTTCCTGTTTCGCCGCTTTGAGATAAACCTGAAGCGCTTCCTTTTGCTCTGCCGTCAGCCCCGAAGCCTCGATCGCCCCCTGCAACTGAGCCAATAGCGCCACCACTTCCGCCCCCGTCAGACCTTGCTGCTGAGTTGCCTGCTGTGCCTGTTGCGTCACGATCGCATCCCGTCCCGCCTGAACCTGCTGCCCACTTCCCCCGATGCCACTCATGCTCTGCGACTGCTTCGGCGTTTCAGCTTCCGCCTTTCCCTTCTTCCTAAAAAGTCTGTCTAGCATCATCAAGCTCCAAATCCTACGATTATTCTATCGCAAGAATTATCGATCG
>JANMIS010000366.1:0-1871 GCA_031375925.1 Synechococcales cyanobacterium OTE_70_concoct_197_sub | reverse complement strand
TCAACGCTGGTCGTGGCGCGGTTCTCAATAGCGTTGGTGAAGTCTCCTTGGACGCGAGCATTATGGACGGCTCCGATCTAAGCAGCGGTGCTGTTGCTGGCGTGACACGGCCTCGCAATCCCATTAGCTTGGCTCGCGCTGTGCGTGACAAAACTCCGCATGTGTTCCTTTGTGGCGAACCAGCTGATTTTTTTGCAAAGGAAATTGGACTGCCTCTCGAAACGCTAAACTATTTCAAAACTCGCGAGCAAACCGAGAGTTGGGAAAAGTGGAAGCAAAAGCAAGCGGCCCAAGGTGGAGCGACTTCCAAATACGATCATGACACCGGCGAAGATCGATTGTTCTATCTTGGAACGGTCGGATGTGTGGTTCGCGATCAGCAGGGCAATCTAGCGGCCGCAACCAGCACTGGCGGTTTACTTGGAAAGAAATACGGTCGTGTTGGCGACTCGCCCATTATAGGAGCTGGTACCTACGCCAAGAATGCAACGTGCGCTGTTAGCTGCACTGGCGTCGGTGAACTGTACATCAAACACCACATTGCATCGGCGGTGTCGTCGCGCATGGAATACTTGAACGAGTCACTCAACGCGGCGGTGAAAGTTGCTATTCAGACAACTTTGCCAACCGATTCAGGCGGGCTGATTGCTGTCGATGCCAACGGCAATATCGAACTCCAATTCAACACTCCGATGATGGCTCGCGGCAAGGCGAAAAGCGACGGGACATTTCAAGTAGGCTTGCAGGACTGGGTTCAGTGAAATGGTGATGTTGGTCCTGATGCGTTCGGCGGTTGCGGCGTTGGTCGTGTCCGCTCTCCTGCAAGCGAGTGCGTTGGCCCAAGTAGATAGTACGACCGCTATCGCAGCGGCGTCGGGATTGTCGCGACAAGTCTCGACGCAGGAATGGCTGGGGCCGCTTTCGGCAATCGCTTTATCGCCATTCTTTGGATTGGCTTGCCTGTCCGGTGCGGCAACCTACGGCCCCGATTGGCTTCAAAGCCGGAGCAGCCTCTTTGGGGAATCGAGCCCACTAAATAGCCCGCTCTTGTTTTGGGTCATGCTAGGACTGACGGTCGCCACAAGCCTTCCCAGACTCACCAAGGTTAGTAAGCCCCTTTCGTTGGCCGTCGAAAAACTCGAAATGTACTCAGTGGTCATTATCTTCGTCGCGATGAAGGTCGTTAGCGGTTCAGGACTGCCCGTCGAGGATAGCATTTCACAAACACATGTCGTCATGACGGCTGGAATTGGAGCACTGCCGCTCGATGCCTTTTTTGCTGTGGCTGCATTCTTGAACATCGTTGTGGTCAACACGATCAAGCTGTTCGTGGAAGTCTTAGTTTGGTTGATCCCGGTTCCAACGATAGATGCGATGCTTGAACTGGGAAATAAAACCTTATGTGCATCTTTGATGGCGATCTACGCTTATAGTCCACTGATCGCAATCGCGTTAAATTCGTGCATTCTCGCGGTCTGTTGCTTGGTCTTTTTTCGGGTTAAGCGAAACTTGGCTTACGTGCGGGAGCTTATTTTGATGCCATTGATCCGGAAGATCATGTCTTGGCCTTGCGACAACGATCGGGTTGTTGTTTTTCTGAAGAGACCATGGAGCGGCTTGCCGGTCAAATCGGCCTTGATCTTGACCCGATCTGGCGACAGCGACTATGTGAAACTGTTGAAGCTTGGTTGGTTTGCCAACGATGTGTTTGAGGGAACGCTCGACCATTCTAGGCAGGCTTCGGGGCTGCTGTGCGATCAAATCACGGTTCGTGTCAAGGATAGCGATGTTGTGCTGGATGTTTGCAAGGGAACCTCGACGTCAGCGAACTCGTTTGCTGGTATCCATCTCAAATCCTTGTAGAGCAAGCC
>JANMIS010001012.1:0-2641 GCA_031375925.1 Synechococcales cyanobacterium OTE_70_concoct_197_sub | reverse complement strand
GCCCTGCCCTGCCGGCGCTTCCTGGGCAACATAGCCGAGACATTGACGCACGGCGCTAGGGTTTTCAACGACCGAAATACCGAATACCTCCAGGACGCCAGAATCAGGCTGAGTCAGCGTGCAAAGACAGCGCAACGTCGTGGTTTTGCCTGTGCCGTTGGGACCGAGCAGGCCGAAAATTTCTCCCGGTTGCACAGTTAACGAGACATTTTTGACCGCTTCGATCGCACCATAGCTTTTTTTCAAATCATGGATAACGATCGCAGCACGTTCAGAAGGAGAATCTGGCTGGTTCAGTAAATTAGAACCCAAGGTCTTGGTGGGATTGATTTGTGCTGTCATGCCATTCTCCTCTGTAACGAAATCGTATAAACCCTAAGCGGCGAGGCTCGTAGTAATCCAACTGGCAATCTGCCCTGCGATTTGAGCATTAATCTCGTTGAAAACTGGAAGGCTATCTACCATCATGGCACCACAAAGCAACATCATGTAAACGATCGAGTATTTAAATAGCGATCGGGCCGTTTGATAATCTTCAGGCTGCTTGATCAGATCCCAGGATTTTTTCACGAAGAGCAATCCGAGAATTAGGGCGATCGTTCCATACAGCGCACCCATCACACCCAATGGATACACCAACACCAAAGTTGCAGGGATCAGCACCAAGGTGTAATACAAAATCTCTCGGCTCGTAATCTTGTTACCCAAAACCACAGGCAACATCGGTACCTTCACCTTTTCGTAATCATCCCGAATCATGATGGCCAAGGCCCAGAAATGGGGCGGGGTCCAGAGGAAGAGGATGATAAACAACATCCAAGCGGGAAGGCTCAAGCTCCCCGTGACAGCAGCCCAGCCCACCAAAGGCGGAATGGCTCCTGCGGCTCCACCAATGACGATGTTTTGCGTGCTGTGGCGCTTCAGCCAGTGGGTGTAGACCAACACATAGAAGACGATGCCCGACATGGAGAGTAGGGCGCTCAGGAGATTGGCAAAGTAGCACAACAGGCCAAAGGATAATGTTGCTAACGTCACCGCAAAGATCAACGCATCCCGAGGGCTGACCCGACCGGATGGAATGGGTCGCTTACTGGTGCGAACCATGATGGCGTCAATGTCCCGATCGTAGAGACAGTTCATTGTATTGGCCGCGCCCGACGCACAGGCACCACTGAACAAGGTGATGAATGCCAAAAGGGGATCAACCTGACCTTCCGCCGCAATCCACATGCCGCCCGCAGTCGTGATCAGAAGCAATAAAATAATTCTGGGTTTGGTCAGTTGATAATAACTACGAACAACATCAGTCCAAGCTTCGTTGAGTCGAGGCGTCGGGCTTTCAATGGTATTGGGGATCAGTGGGTTTGTGAGATTCATCATGGCGCGTTGCCTCAGTGGGGATTTGAGAATGCATTAAAAGACGGTCTAGCGGACTCTAGAACGATCGGCAAGACGATAAGTAGATGCCGTAAAGAAGACGATCGTTCCGAGCAGCGTTGCGCCAATGAATTGATGGGCTACGGTGAGTGGCTCGACCTGAAGATGAAGGCGGAAGGTGGCATAGCCTAGCAAAAGCTGAAGCCCCAGACAAACGCTAGATCCATACATCACCCGTCGCAAAAACGACGGCAAAGCTGGGGTTCGCAGGGCCAAGACAATGACGACGATCGCTGAAACAGTCGCGGGGATCACGCCCACGAGATGACTGTTCATTACCGTACAAAGCTGCTGCTGACCAAAACACTGGTGCAATGCCCACCGAGAGGCCACGATCCCGCCCAATAAACTTTGGACATAAACGCAAACCACGGCGGTCACACCAGATTTCCAAAGATAGCCAGGGAGAAGATGGGCAGGTGTTTCAAGGCTCTTGTCGTCGTGGGTGAAGAGTGCCACCGCGATCGTCAACAGCGTCATGAAGAACAATAATCCCGTGCCTAAATGCGCCGTCACAATGTCAAAGCGCAAGAGCTGCGTTACGGTCAAGCCGCCCAGCACGCCCTGCCACAGCACCACCAACATCGCAAATCCCATGGCCTTCGGAAGCCACACTGGAAGCTGACGACGTTGCCAAATAGTCACGCTAAAGGCCGTCAAAGTGGTGAAGCCGATCGCAGTGGCCACCAGACGATGAAACCATTCCAAAAAGACCTGTAGGTTCATTTGCTGACTAGGAAGCACTTGCCCATAGCACAGCGGCCAATCAGGGCAGGAAAGACCCGCATTCATCACGCGGGTCGCACTACCCAAGGCCATGAGACCTAGAACGGCGATCGCCAATATGAAAATTCCTTGCGCCAAATATCGCTGTAATGCGAGTGACGAAACTGGCGCTTGGCCGGATTGGACTAACGGGTTAGCACGAAGGCTAGAGACCAAATTAGAGGTCATTTTAGGTGTCATGTTAGATGTCATTGCTGCCATCCATTTAATTTGATGTAGAAGTGTTGTTGTAATCCAACAGAAGAAATCTCCACTCAGCAATTCCTAAGTTCAGATTCCCAAAGGGGGCGTGAAAGTTAGGTGCAATGGCTGACGACTCTTCTGATAGAGGACTTGCTATTCACTGTGAACGATCAATTATAGAAATGCCACAAATGTTTAGAGATTCTTCAAGTTCTCTTCTAGAATTCGTTACAAA
>JANMIS010000344.1:0-4280 GCA_031375925.1 Synechococcales cyanobacterium OTE_70_concoct_197_sub | reverse complement strand
TAAAAGAGGATAACCATGGCTAAAGGTCGTAAGAATACCAAAGCCCGCGAAGAGAAGTCTGAATGGCAAGAACGGGTTGTACAAATCCGTCGAGTCACGAAAGTCGTCAAAGGCGGTAAAAAACTCAGTTTCCGGGCGATCGTCGTCGTTGGAAACGAGAAAGGTCAAGTCGGCGTTGGTGTCGGCAAAGCCAGTGATGTCATCGGAGCCGTGAAGAAAGGGGTCGTATACGGCAAGAAGCACTTAGTTGAAGTGCCCTTAACGAAATCCAACTCCATTCCTCACCCCACTACTGGACGTTCTGTGGGCGCAAAAGTCTTGATGCGTCCCGCTGCTCCAGGTACCGGAGTAATTGCCGGGGGAGCAGTTCGTACGGTTCTAGAAATGGCAGGTGTGAAAAACATCCTTGCGAAGCAGTTGGGATCTAACAATCCACTTAACAATGCCCGCGCCGCTCTAGAAGCCCTCGATACCTTGCGCACCTTCCAACAGGTTGCAGATGAGCGCGGTATCACCCTTGAGCAACTGTACTCCTAGAGGTAAAACCCCATGAGAATTGCTGACGCACAACCCCAAGCGGGTTCTACACAACGCGGTCGTCGCGTTGGACGTGGCATTGCAGCGGGTCAAGGCGCAAGCTGCGGCTTCGGAATGCGCGGTCAAAAAGCCCGATCGGGTCGTCCGACTCGTCCTGGTTTTGAAGGGGGCCAAACGCCTCTGTACCGTCGCTTGCCGAAACTGAAGGGCTTCCCTTTGGTCAACTTCAAGCACTTTACGATCATCAACTTGGATGATCTCGAAGGACTGGCTGCGAATACTGAAGTGAATCTATCTAGCCTTTTGGATGCTGGAATCCTGACTCAGGATGATGGTCCTCTGAAGGTATTGGGTGGTGGTGAAGTTAAAGTTGCTTTGACGGTCAAAGCAGCGGCTTTCACAAAGAGTGCAAAGGCTGCTATTGAAGCGGCTGGTGGTACTTGTGAAGTGGTTTAATTTGAACCCCGTCTTCGGATAAACATAAGGGACGCTCCTCAAATCGGGGAACGTCCCTTAGTTGTGTTTAAAGCGATTAGAAACACTGTTGTGAAAAAAGTCTAAAATCTTAGAATGAATCGCACTTTAAGGAGTCTACTCAATGGTCGTCAATCGCGATAAAGCTCCAACAGCGCAAGAAACACTTCTTCAAATGGTCCAGTCTCCTGCATTGCGGAGCAGATTGTTACTGACTATTGGACTCCTTGTACTGTTGCGGCTCGGTATTTTCATTCCTGTTCCTGGGATCAATCGAGCAGCCTTTGCTGCGAGTTTGCAAAACAATGCGGCTTTGAGTTTCCTCGATCTGTTCGCAGGTGGTGGTTTGAAAGCCTTGGGTGTTTTTGCTTTAGGGATCATTCCCTACATCAATGCCTCTATTATTCTTCAGCTTTTAACAGCGGCGATTCCGTCCTTGGAAGACCTCCAGAAAAATGAAGGTGAAGCTGGGCGACGAAAAATAGCTCAACTCACCCGCTATCTTGCAGGCGGCTGGGCCGTTATCCAAAGCACTCTATTAACCGTTGGCCTACTTGGTGGACTCGGCGGACCCAATTCCTTCGCCACTCATCCAGGACCGCTTTTCGTTGTAGAAACTGTTCTGACTCTGACCGCAGGCTCCATGTTCGTCATGTGGACAGGGGAACTGATCACGGAGCGCGGCATTGGCAATGGCGCATCGCTCCTGATCGCCTTGAACATCGTCTCCAGCTTGCCGAGTAACTTGGGTAAAACCTTAGAACTCGCTCAAAGTGGGAGTCAAGAGCGTTTGGGTGGGGTTGTGATTGTCCTACTTGTATTTTTAGCGATGGTTTTCGGCATCGTCTTCGTTCAAGAAGCCATGCGTCGGATCCCAATTTTGATCGCAAGACGACAAATCGGTCGCGTTCAGGCCAACGATAAAAGCAGCTATTTGCCGCTTAGACTCAATCAAGGCGGCGTTATGCCGATCATTTTTGCTTCGTCGGTGTTGAGCTTGCCTTCCTTCCTTGGGACCTCGCTTAATAATCCTGCGATTAGCAACTTTATTGGTGCTTACCTGAGACCCGCAACGGTCTCCTATGATTTGGTCTACTTTTTCATGATCCTGTTCTTCAGCTATTTCTACGCATCCCTTGTGGTTCAGCCCGACGAGATGGCTAAGAATCTGAAGAAAATGGGCGCAAGTATCCCCGGCATTCGGCCTGGTCAAGATACCACCCGCCACATTCAAGGGATTTTGAATCGGTTGACTTTTCTGGGTGCGCTCTTTTTGGGTGCTGTGGCGATCGTCCCTCAAGCGGTCGAAGGCTTAGCCGATGTTCGAACCTTCCAAGGGTTTGGGGCCACATCGCTGTTGATCTTGGTCAGCGTTGCGATCGACACGGCCAAACAGATTCAAACATTTGTAATTTCTCAACGATACGAAGGAATGGTGAAACAGTAGTGACTAGATTGATTTTCTTGGGCGTGCCCGGTGCGGGGAAAGGCACTCAAGCCGCCTTGTTAGCTGAATCTCAAGGGATTCCCCATATTTCCACTGGGGACATCTTAAGAGCCGCTGTCAAGAACCAGACTCCCTTGGGCCTTCAAGCCAAAGGATTTATGGATGCGGGTAACTTGGTTCCAGACTCCTTGGTGATTGACTTGATTCGGGAACGCCTTCAAGAACCAGATGCCCTAAAGGGCTGGATTTTGGATGGATTTCCCCGCAACGTTCCCCAAGCTGGATTCCTTGAACAACTGCTCCAAGAGATCAATCAAGCCTGCGATCGGACCGTCAACCTAGACGTCGCCGATGAAGTCGTGGTCAAGCGGTTAGTCGAACGGGGCCTTGAAAGTGGCCGATCGGACGACACCGAAGAAACCATTCGTCATCGCCTCCGGGTATACCGCGAACAGACTGAGCCTTTGATTCAGTTTTATAGCGATCGGGGGGCCTTAGTCACCGTTGATGGCGATCAAGCCATGGATGATGTGACCAAAGCTTTGAAGGCGGCGATCTCTGTTTAGATGCCAGGGTTTTAGCGATACACTCAAGACCAATTATTAAGCATCAGATTCCTAGGAGGAACCTTTGTCTAAAGAAGACCTAATCGAAATGGAAGGCACGGTTGTTGATTCGTTGCCGAACGCGATGTTTCGCGTAGATCTTGACAACGGCTTTAACGTGTTAGCCCATATTTCCGGCAAAATCCGTCGTAACTACATCAAAATCCTCCCCGGCGATCGGGTCAAGGTAGAACTTTCTCCCTACGATCTCGCCAAAGGTCGGATTACCTACCGTCTGAAGAATAAGCGTTAAGCCCTCTAAATTGTGCTTTACTCATTTTTGAGATAAAACCCTTAGCCTTGCTGAGGGTTTTTGTTTGGGATTTGAGGGTCTAGATTTACACTGGGGACAATCGATGTGAGGCACTTGATAAAGCGATGGATTCCGTCAGATTTGCGGTTAAAGCTCAACCTGATTCGACGGCTTTGTGCGGATTTACAATCGGGCCAAGCCGCTCGAATGGTTCGCCGAAGATCAAACCAGGGTTCTGCGCTAAACTTTGAATCCCGCCTAGAGATTGTGCAGATTCTCAAAGCCGCTCACTATGCCGAGAACAAACGACACAACCTAACGATCGCCGCCCAGTGCATTCAAAACGTCGTTATTCAACCGGGCCAAATCTTTTCCTTTTGGGCCTTAGTTGGAGCGCCGATCGCCTCTCAGGGTTATTTAGAAGGCCGAGCATTAGTTAAAGGAGAACTCCAAGCCGTGATGGGCGGCGGCCTTTGTCAACTTTCTGGAATTCTCTACTACCTATCACTACAGGCTGGCCTGAATCCTGTAGAACGCTATCCCCACTCCGCCGACATCTACACCGACGAAACCCGCTTCACCCCCCTCGGCTCGGATGCCACCGTCGTCTATGGCTACAAAGATTTCCGCTTTATCAATCATTTGTCCCAGCCGATTTGCTTCCGATTCTCGATCGCGAACAGCCAAATCATTGCCCAACTCTGCACCCCAACTCCCATTCCCCTGTACCATATCGAATTTCGGACAAGCCGATTGCCTGACCACACCGAAGTCGAAACCGTTCGTCAGCCGATCGAGGACTTGATCCAAAATTCACCAGAATTGATCACTATCAGTCAATACCGTCACCCGTCACCTGCTCCAGCTAAAAATCAGATTTGACAGGATTCCGCCTAGTTGCTAAAATATTGTGTTTGTAATTTATGGCTAGTCGAGAAGCATGAAAGTCCGAGCTTCTGTCCGC
>JANMIS010000339.1:0-5376 GCA_031375925.1 Synechococcales cyanobacterium OTE_70_concoct_197_sub | reverse complement strand
CAATCGCGAATTAAGTTTGAAAATGCGAATTTGCCTTTGTTGCAGCAGCGCACTGTGAAGTCAGTCGGGTTGCTTGTGATGTCTGCCGATCGTGGCCTTTGCGGCGGCTACAATGCCAACGTGATCAAAAAGGCTGAGATTCGTGCCAAAGAGCTACAGGCTCAAGGCATTGAAGTTCGGCTCACTGTTGTCGGGCGTAAAGCGTCTCAGTACTTCCAGCGTCGTGATTACATCATTGATGCGAGCTACACGGGACTAGAACAAATTCCCGTCGCTAGTGAAGCGGCAAATATTGGCGATCAGCTTTTGGCTGCTTTCCTTGGAGAGAAGGTCGATCGGGTTGAAATGATCTTCACGAAGTTTGTTTCATTGATTGCATCTCGGCCTGCGATCCAAACCATTTTGCCTTTGGATCCTCAGGGATTGGAAGTGCAGGATGATGAGATTTTCCGGTTGACGCTGCGTGGGACTGACTTTGCGGTCGATCGGACCAAGGTTGCGGCTCAAGTTCAGGACTTTCCTCAGGAAATGCTATTTGAACAAGATCCGGTCCAAATTTTGGATGCGCTTCTGCCCTTGTATTTGAACAATCAATTGCTGCGATCGTTGCAAGAGTCGGCAGCTAGTGAACTAGCGGCTCGGATGACTGCAATGAACAATGCAAGCGACAACGCTAAGACTTTGATCGGGACATTAACCTTGTCCTACAACAAAGCCCGTCAAGCTGCCATTACCCAGGAGCTTCTGGAAGTGGTTGCGGGTGCGAGTGCTTTGGAATAGCCCGGTTATTCGTCGGTTTCAAAAGGCACGCCCTGCGCGTGTCTTTTTGAGTTTTTAGATTAATGTATTGAAAGAAGTTGAGTGAAGTGATGGCCACCTACAAGATTGAAATTCTCCACCAAGGGCAGACTTACAACATCGAAGTCCCTGATGATAAAACCGTCTTATCAGCAGCCCATGATGCGGGAATTGATTTGCCGATTTCCTGTAGTTCTGGGGTCTGTACGACCTGTGCCGCCTTTGTAAAATCCGGCAGATTGGAACAAGTCGATAATATTGGCATCAGCCCCGAAGTCCAAGAGGAAGGCTACGCGCTGCTATGCGTGTCCTATGCAAGGGCAGATTCTACGATCGAAACTGACAAAGAAGACGTAGTGTATCAGCTTCAGTTTGGTCAATATCAGTAGGAACGAATTTTGTCCTGTACTTGGATGTTGCCCTTATTTTACGCTTCTACTTTAAATATCTCCACCGATCGCTGCAAGCTCTGGGCCGTTTCGACGGTTTGATGTAGGGCGGTGGAGACGCGATCGGTGGCGGTGGCGATCGAGACGCTTTCGACATTCACCATCAATTGCTGAATCGATCGGGCTGTATCCGCTTGGATCAAAGCAGATTCAGAAATCGTCTTCACTAACCCATTCACCTTCCGCGAAACGTGACTAATCTGTCCCATGGCCTGTTTGGTATTGCGGATCTGGTGGCTGCTGTCGGCGGCTTGGGTGGTGCCTTCAGCAATCGCATTGCTAAGAGCATGGGTTTCAACTTGAATGGATTCGACAATTTGGCTGATTTCACGGGCCGCTTGCGTAGACCTTGAAGCCAAACTGGCAATCTCATTCGCAATCATCGCAAACCCGCGTCCCTGTTCCCCTGCACGACTCGCTTCAAGGCCCGCATTCACGGCTAGCACATCGGTCTGTACTGCAAAATCAGTAATCAGTCCGACAATGCGCGAGATCTGCGCTGAGGATTGACCAAATTGACGGACTTTTTGCGCAGTGTCATCAACAGTCGATCGCAACCGCGTAATTTTTTCGACCGCTAAGTCCAATGTCTCTTCATTGGATTGCACAACGTCTATTGATTCTTGGGTCACAGTTTTAGCTTGATTGGCAGCGGCAGCAACTTGCTCAATAGATTGAGTCATCTGCGCCACACTGGTCAATAGCTCCGTGACCGCTTTGGATTGTTGAGTGCTGTCTTGGGAGAGCGATCGCAGTGCGCCTTCATTATCGACCAATAAGCTATTGACTTGGAGGGTCGATCGTTGCACTTGGATCACTAACTCTCAGAGGTTTTCGATAATAGAATTAAAGAAATCTGCCACGGTTCCCATATCGCCCGCCCGCACCTCCGCCCGCACTGTCAAGTCACCGCGCGTGACCCCTTCCACTTGTTGCACGAGCTGTAACACTTGCTGTTGAAGGCTGTCTTTAAGTGTTTCGGTCACTTGGAGCGTTTGTTGTTGTTTCTGAACGAGGGCCGCTTGATCGAGCGCATACCCAATTTGGTTAGCAATTTGGACAAAGGTGCTGCTTTCATTGGTTTGCCAAATGCGGGGAGACCTGCATTGGTGAGCGGCAAGCAGTCCAATCAATTGATGATCTCGGCGAATGGGTGCGACGAGATTGGCTTGAATACCATTGGCTGTTAGATGAGCGCGATGCCGATCGTCCAACTGAGCCGTAGCGATATCTTCCACACACCAAAATGCTTTGGTCTCGGCATCGGGAACTTTGCTAATTTGCAGTAAGTTTTCAATAGTTGTATGCAAAAGAGACGGATAGGGAGAAAGCAATGATTCCGCGACAGCAATGCCTTTGTAATCCCCATCGGTAAATTGATACAGCACCACCCGATCGCACTGCAACAGCGATCTCACCTCCGTCACAGCCGTCTGAACAATGCTATCAAAATCCAAAGTTCCACGCATTTTTGCAACGACTTGATTGAGGCTTTGGGCGTCTTTGGCCTGCTGTCCTTGCGTTGTTAATTCCATGGAAAGTTTGCGTTCTGATGCTTCGAGACTATCGGCTAAGGTATTGAACTGCGTTGCTAATTGACCCACTTCATCCTTAGAATCTATCCGCGATCGGGCGCTACGATCACCCAATGCAAACGCCTGAGTTGCAGATCCAAGTTCCTCGATCGATTGCAACACAGTTTTGCGGAAGAGTGCATTCCAGCCCAAAATCGCAGCAAGAGACACTAATCCCACAAGTCCGCCCTGCCACAGACTTTGAGTTAATAAACCATTGAGCTGATCTTCCGGAGTCCCGCGCACAAGCAATGTTGGAGCCTCTGGGGTAAGTTTGGTATCGGGCGGGCTACCGGGGTTTTCGAAGGTGCGATCTTTGAGCAGTTTTGCGGCAACGGTGTAGGTGCGACCGTTGAGATCAATCCGTTGTGTAACCGGTTGACCATTGGATGATTTGGCTTTGGCTTCGAGGCTCTTAATGGCTTCATCTGGAAGGGCCAAACCCACATTTTTTTGCTCTAGAGATGTTGTAAGGAAAATGCCATCTTTATTACTCTGGTAAATAGCGCTATAGCCGCCATTCGCGTCGTTGCTGAAGGCATCGTTCGTCCGCTGGACGATCGGCAGTTTCCCATTGACCACATCCCCAAAAATCAAGGCTCCGATTGCTTTTCCGCCCGCAGTTTCCTTTATAGGTGTCACCACAAATCGAATCAACGCTTTGCTATTAGCCCGATCGTCTAACTTCAAAGCAAGTCCTTCACGTCCAATTTCAGCGCGATCGATCAACACACTCGCTTTAATTTGTTTGCCCTGTGCTAAAGCTTCGGTGACTAGGTTGTTGGGATCGAATTTCTCTCCTTTACGGTTGCTGTTAGCATTAACAATAATGGCTTTATCGACACCTACTAGCGTTGCATATTCAATTTTACGAGCTTGCAGTTCATTTTGTAAAATCTGTTGTATTTGCGGTAGATTACTGGTCTCTCCTTTGGCAGCAGCGACGATCGTTGCATTGTCTGCCTGCCCCCGCGACCCGAATCCCATTTGGTCAATCTTGGTGTTGTAGTTAATCTCCACAACGGCCAGTTCTGATGCAGCTTGATTGGTCAATTGGTTCCGAGATCCATTGACTAGCAAAATGATAGAACCCAAGCCAACGCCCACAAGTGGCACCAGATTACAAACAACTAAAGCAAGGGTTTGCTTTCGGCTGAGGGGTTGGTTTTTGAACCATTCGATCGCAGTGGGAAGCATAGGAATGAAGAATGAAGAATGAAGAGCAAAAAATTAAGCTGGAATTAAATTGACCATTTGATTTAGGGTCGTAAGCAGATCTTGTTCACTGTAGGGTTTGGTAAAGTAGGCGCTGGCGCCTAGGCTGGTGGCGAGGCGACGGTGTTTTTCGCCGCTGCGGGAGGTGAGCATGGCGATCGGAATATGCTTGAGATGGGGGATCGATCGGAGGCGATTGAGCACCCCAAATCCATCCAGTCTTGGCATTTCGATATCGCAAATAATCGCAGAAATCTGTAATCCAGCTTCGAGTTTTTCCAAAGCATCTTGCCCATCTTTAGCCTGTTCAACGCGGTAGCCCGCCCTTTCTAGGGTTAAGGCTAGGAAGCGACGAACGTTAATGGAATCATCCACAATCAGAATGGTGGATTTGCTGGTGCTTCGGAGCGGAAGATTGAAACTCGCTTCGGGAATAGATTGTAATTCTGCGCCCGCTGCGTAGGTGCTCATCCAATGTAGCAATTCATTCACATTGACCAAAGGCACCACCCGACCATCCCCCAAAATGGTACAGCCACTAAAGCCCGTGGGTAATGCCAGCGGCGCTTCGATGCGACGCAGGGCGACTTCCTGCTCACCCCAACAACGATCGACCAGTAGGGCTTCTTTTTCATTGCCTCGTTGAGTAAAGAGCAAAGTGGGCGCATTGAGGCTGGCTGGTGTTTCTAGACTTTGAGGTTGGCGGACGCAGTTAAAGTGTAGCCATTGGCCGAGGCGCAGAAGGGGAATGCTTTCATTTTGATGGGTGATGTATTCACGACCATTGATGACGTGGAGCATTTCAGGGTCAAAGAGTTGCACCGCATCGATCGCATCATTGGGTAAGCCCAAGAGCATTCCTTGACTTTCGGCCAATAAAATTCGCACGATCGAAAGCGTATAGGGCAATGAAAGTTTGAACGTAGTGCCTTGTCCCGGCTGAGTACTGACACTAATATCACCGCGAATTTGTTTGAGATTATCTCGCACAATATCCATTCCAACGCCGCGCCCCGACAGCTTTGTAACAGAGTCGCTGGTGCTGAATCCCGGTTCAAAAATGAGGGATAACAAATCCGCTTCACTGGCACTATTCAAGAGTCCCGCATCGAGTCCCATTTGCTCGGCACGATGACGAATCTTATGGAGTGGAATGCCGTTGCCATCGTCTTGAATTAAAATTTCAGTACGATTGCCGCGATGAATGGCCTTGATTTCAATGGTGCCTTCTTCGGCTTTTCCGATCGATCGTCTGGCTTCAGGCGTTTCGATCCCGTGGTCAAAAGCATTCCGCAATAAATGCATCAATGGATCTTGCAGGGCTTCAAGAATGTTGCGAT
>JANMIS010000331.1:0-1657 GCA_031375925.1 Synechococcales cyanobacterium OTE_70_concoct_197_sub | reverse complement strand
ATCGCAACCAATCGCCGGCACGCCAACACTCGTGCCAGTCCCCAGCAAAATCATTTGCCCCTTGAAATCGATCGAACGAAAGTGTCTTTCCACTGCGACAGGTCCTAAGCGGGAATGTTGCGAAGTCGGTAGCAGTGTACTTCAATTCGCGTCCGTTCCCAAGCGTCCAAACAGCACATGCCGTTTCATTGCTTGCAGGCGATACAAACCGAACCCTTTGAATTTGGTTGAATTTTCGGTTTGCGTTTACCGATCACTTTCAATTGAACGAAGGCGCATCAGGATGCCAATTCGTTTGATCTAATTTCGTCGCGCAAGGAGGTTGCGAAGGAACCATCAAGGTCCTATTCACCCTCACTCAGCCTATCTCCATGGCGCGAAAATCTAAAAGCGAAGACTTGCCCAAGTCCAAAAAGCCAACCCCAAACGCCCCAATAGATCCAGGCCGACAACCGCGCATCGTCGGTTGGCTGGTATTGATTGTGGGTGGATTTAGTACGTGGCACTGGTATCGTCCCTTGCCCGATGCGGTTACGCAAACAGTTCACTCCACCATTCCCACGTCATGGTCCACTTCGGTTTCTGGGCCCAAGAGCTTGTGGAGCAACGAAAAACTGGAAGTGCCAAGCACCGTCGATGCGGAAGGCATTCGGCCTCAGTTTCGAAGTGATTTCGTCGAACGGCCCAACCAGGATTCGGGGTTAGTCGGCGAGCCCAAAGTCACGCTCGTCCCTTGGAACGACACTCGCGTCGATCTTCGCGACGTGATCAAGACCGAACGCGTACCGATGGTTCCGGTAAACCCAAACTTGAAAGGAGACGGTTCCATTTCAAACTCGGGGCCAGTGTGGGCGCCCGAAAGCCAACGCACAAGTTGGCCTGATGAAGGATACGTTCCACCTGCAAAAGCGAAACGAAGCAGTGCTGCCAAAATCACTGCCCCCATCCCACCCTTTTTAGAGACTGGCATGAAGTCGATTCGCCCACTTGAAGAAGACGAATCGTCGGCCACACACAAAAACACGGGTGCTTCACAAGCCGGACCCGCTGTGCAACCACCACCCGAGCTTCCCCGCCAACCCCAGTTCATTCGCCAGCCAAAGCGATGAGTGGCCCGCCACGAGCTCAATTGTTAACCGCTTGAGGCCCAAATGCCTCAAACGCGTTCGGTAAGCAAGCGATCAGCAAGCCCTGGAAGCGAACATCGATAGAAGGGGTAGAGCACGCGCTCGCCGCTGAGCAGGTTCAACATGCGGCCCCCTTCGTGCGAGCAAGCTAGCGATCACATAAGCTTGATTCGCACAGCTCATCCTTGTTTTCGAGGGCAATTCCATTTACGATGCTGGGCCGGCGAAGCTAACTAAGGCTCTAAACTCACTTATCGAAATGTCTTATTCAATGAGCGATAATCCGTACAGTGCACCTTCCCTTCAATCAACGATTCAAACAGCCTCTGCAACGGAAATTGCCAGCCAAGGCAAGAGGTTTCTAAACACGATTATCGATAATCTTCTAATTCAAGTGATTGCAATCGTCGCAGGCTTCGCGCTAGGAATTGTCTACGCTTTAGCCAATGCCGATGTCGCAAGTAGCGGTACCATAACACAGAATGATGAATCATTCCTCCGCATCGTCGGCTACGTGATTGGAATCGGAA
>JANMIS010000322.1:0-5126 GCA_031375925.1 Synechococcales cyanobacterium OTE_70_concoct_197_sub | reverse complement strand
TTGGATTGAGGGGTTGCGGACGGATAGCTTGATGGCGGGTCCGTTAAAGATGGCTCAGTTGGTGAGTTTGACGGCGATCGTGCTGGGGTTTGTGGGCTTGTGGTGGTTCTCAAAAATGGAAAACCCCCAAAGGGCGAACCTTCGAGGGAAGTAAGTCAGGGTGCATCTACCATTCCTCTCTTCTCTCTGAGGGAAATGATTCCGGACAATTTTGTAAAATTTAGAATCTTTGGGATTGATCTCCCTCTTCAGGACTGTGGAATATTGATATGGCCTTTCCTAAGATCTATATCGTAGGGGTTGGACCGGGGGATCCGGATCTGCTGACGGTAAAAGCCGATCGGTTGATTCGATCGGCGGATTTGATTCTTTACACCGACTCGTTGATTCCGCCGGAAATTGTCGCGATCGTCCATCCTGAGGCTGAAGTGATTCAGGCGGCAGATAAGAACTTGGAAACGCTTTTAGATTTAATGATTGAGGCTGCGAAAGCGGGAAAACAGGTGGTGCGGCTGCATGATGGCGATCCTTGTTTTTATGGGGCAATCCAAGAACAGATGGCGGGGTTGCTTTCAGCGGGTTTAGATTTTGAAGTGGTGCCGGGAGTCAGTGCTTACCAGTTAGCGGCGGCAAGGTTGCGGGTAGAGTTGACGGTGCCAGAGCGAGTGCAGACGATTATTTTGTCGCGTATAACTGGAAGGACGGTGGTGCCGGAGTCGGAGGAACTCGCGAGTTTGGCGGCGCACCGATCGAGTCTATGTTTGTATTTAAGCGCAAAACATATTGCTCAGGTACAAGCTAAATTGCTATTGCATTATCCCCCCGAGACTCCAGTGGCGATTTGTTATCGATTAGGTTGGATAGATGAGCAGATTTTGCTGGTGCCGCTGTCGGAGTTGGCGGCTCGAAATGAAGAATTGGGGTTTGTCCGATCGACCCTTTATGTCGTCAGTCCCGCATTGATAGCGGATACGGTTCCGACTGAGTATGGCTATCCGGAGCGGTTGGAGTTGGGTGAAGAATTGAGTAGATCGCGCTTGTATAGTCCTGGGTACGATCGATTGCTTAAGCCAACTGTTTGAGCCGATCGTAGGCTTAGTCTACGATCGGGGAACCATGCTAACGTTGAAAAGTAACCGCTAGCTTGACTGCCATGCCTATCAGCCTAATGATGCCCACCGCTCTCATAACGGATGAACACAGGTTTTTGCTGCCTGGAACGCACGACTGGAAACAGTTTAAGGTTCTAGAAGATTTGTTGCGGTCAGAATATGCAGGCGTTCGGTTATTTTATTTAGATGGGAAAATTGAACTGATGACGGTTTCCCAAAGGCATGAGTTGGTCAAATCAATTTTGGAAGCGCTGCTGGTAACGTTCTTTTTCCAACATCAGATCAATGCGGTTCCGATGGGTAATGCAACCATGCAATCAGAGGAACAAGGAAGTAGTGCTGAACCTGATTTGTCCTATCGGTTTGATGGGGAATTGGGGTTACCAGAGTTGGCGATCGAGATTGTGCTGTCTAGTGGTGGAGTACCAAAGCTAAGGCGTTATCTTAGTCTAGGCATTGCAGAGGTTTGGTTTTGGCAGGACGAGGCTCTATCTCTTTATCATTTAGAGAAAGGACAGTATGTGAAACTCCAGTCCAGTCATTTTCTCCCAGCCTTAGATATCGCTAAGCTCAACCGCTGCATTAGTTTAAAAAACCTTCTCGATGCGATGCAAGCTTTTCAGGCTCCCTAGAATCAGAATCTTTAGAACCTTCCTTTAGTTACGATTGACGCTCATATTCATTGGAGCATTGTCCTATGGTCGCTCAAGTTAACAAACCGATCGCACGTCTCGTTGAACTACCGATTGAAACAATAGTTGAACCGCCACGGCGCTATTCGCCAGAGGAGTATTTGGCGATCGAGGTGGACTCAGCAGAACGGCATGAATTTCGTAATGGGGAGATTATTTTAATGGCTGGAGCCTTACCAAATCATAATCGGATCACTTTGAATATTGGTGGTTTTTTGAACTTTGCCTCTAGAGGAAAGCCTTATCAAGTATTTGCAGCGGATCAACGGCTCTGGATCCCCGCACATCAAATCTATACCTACCCAGACGTGACGGTCATTCAGGGTGATTTGGCATTGAAAGAAGGGCGACGGGATACGCTGCTGAATCCAGTGTTAATTGTCGAGGTGTTGTCAGACTCTACGGCGGCTTACGATCGGGGTGATAAATTTGAGGCCTATCGATCGATTCCAGAATTTCAGGAATATCTATTGGTCAGTCAGTCGAGTCAGCGAATTGAGCATTATGTGAAACGATCGCCCAAGAAATGGGATTTTCAAGCTTACGATGAGACAGACATGATGGTGCAGTTAGAGACGATCGGAGTGGAGTTGGCGATCGTTGACATCTACGACAAGGTTGAATTTGAAGTAGGCGTATAAGGTAGGCAACGCGCTTCGATCGTCTACAGGTAGCCTTAGGTAAGGCTTTCGACAGATTGGTAAACTCTATGGATAAAATGCCAACTTCGGCAAACCCAACATTTCATCCCAGCCCTGCATAATATTCAGACATTGAATTGCCTGACCCGCCTGACCCTTCAGCAAATTATCAATCACCGACATCACAATCACCCGATCGGTCCTCGGATCAACTTCAATGCTGATGTAGCAAAGATTCGTTCCAGCGGCCCACTTGGTTTGCGGATACACCCCCGGCGGCAAAATCTTCACCCAAGGCGCATTCCGATAAAATGCCTTATAAATCGTGATTAAATCCTCTCGCACTAAACCCGGATCCCGCAGGTTCGCATACACGGTCGCCAAGATTCCCCGCACCATCGGCACCAAATGCGGCGTGAACTGAATCGGCACATCACGCCCAGCTAAATCTCCACAGATCTGCTCAATCTCTGGCGTATGGCGATGACGACCGCCCACGCCATACGCCGCGATCGCATTGTCCGTCTCCGCCGCCAACATGCCCACTTTCGCTTGACGCCCCCCGCCCGATGTCCCTGACTTCGCATCAATAATCGCCGTCTCTGGCACAATCAAGCCCTGCTTCATCAATGGCGCTAATGCTAATAAACTCGCTGTCGGATAGCATCCCGGACAGCCAATCAACGATGCACGGGCAATCCGATCGCGGTACAACTCCGGCAAGCCATACACCGCCTGCTGATTGGTCTCCTCGTCAGAACGATCGGTGTTGTACCAAGTCTTATAGACATCCAAGTCCTTAAAGCGGTAGTCCGCCGACAGGTCCAATACCTGACAGCCCTTCGCCAAAAGTGAGGGGGCCAGATTACAAGCAATTCCGTTGGGCAGCGACAAAAAAACCACCTTTGCCCGTGCCGCAATCTCATCCACATCCACCGCCTCAATTCGCTGAGTGACCGCATGGGCAAGGTAGGGATACAACGTCCCAAAATCTTGACCGACCGTACTGTCGCCCGCAACGTAGGCCAACTCCAAAAGCGGATGATCCTGAAGGAGACGAACTAACTGAACGCCGCCGTAGCCCGACGCACCCACAATGCCCACCGGAACCCGCACTAACTCACCCATAATTTTTGAATCTCTTGAGGCAAATGCCCTGAAGGATGTGATGCATTGTAATGCGTTGGCTCCCACTTTAATCGCTGACTTTAAGCTGAATTTAAAATTAGCCAAAACAAAACCTCCAAGATCGAACGGTCGATCTTGGAGGTTTAAATTCAGCTTATCGGCTGCTGTGGAAGGAAATCGCTTAAAAATCCTCAGAATAGCCCGCATTCGAGGACTGGCCTGCTTCATTATCTCGGCGAGAACCCAACAAATTGAGTTGGTCCACGACGATCACCGGGGCCATGCGATTCGCCCCCGTATTGCGATCGACCCAGGTATCAAATTTTAACGCCCCCTTCACCCCGATCAACGAGCCTTTATTGACGTATTGCTCGGCAATCTGCGCCGTCTTGCCCCATATTTCCAACGTAAACCAATCCGGCTGGTCATTTTTTGTACGACGATTCACGGCTAACGTCAGCCGACATTTCACACTGCCCGACTCAAAATGTCGAATATCTGGTTCGCCGCCAACACGACCCACAAGGGTCACTACATTTAAGCTCATAAGGTCCGATCGCTCTACGCTTAATACAAACAGTGTACAAACAGTTTATCCAACAATTTTTGCTAAACAGGGCTATATTCCATGCCACAATTGGTACGGGTATTCTAGCGTCTAGACTGGTTTTTAAACCTAAACCCTCAAAGTAAAAATAGGTCGAATGATACAGAGGATATACTACGTTCGCAATTTAAAATGAGTCTCCAGAGGAAATATGCAAAACATGTGCAGTATCCAATGTTGCTAGACGAGTGGAATAAAACGTAATAAGATTCAGCATTGATTGCTAGGGAATTTACATAAATTTCTGAATCTTTTCACTCTGTTTGATTAAAATTGCTGAGGATAGCGTTGTGGGTTTTTTTAGTCGCTTCTCTTCGTCCCGTGACATGGGTATTGATCTCGGTACCGCTAACACCTTGGTCTACGTCTCAGGAAAAGGCATTGTGTTGCAAGAGCCATCTGTGGTAGCTATGGACCAAAAAGAAGGCATTCCTCTTGCCGTTGGCGAAGAAGCAAAGCGGATGCTCGGTCGGACTCCTGGAAACATCGTGGCTTCTCGTCCATTACGGGATGGTGTCATTGCTGACTTCGACGTGGCTGAGTTGATGCTCAAGCACTTCATTACTAAAGTCCACGAAGGCCGTCAACTGGTTTCTCCCCGTGTGGTCATTGGCATTCCTAGCGGTGTGACCGGGGTTGAGCGTCGCGCGGTGATGGATGCTGCGACTCAGGCGGGGGCACGCGAAGTTTACTTGATTGACGAGCCTGTGGCGGCTGCGATCGGTGCGGGTCTGCCCGTTCAGGAACCCACCGGGAACATGATTATCGACATTGGCGGCGGGACCACAGAAGTCGCGGTGTTGAGTCTGCAAGGGACTGTTTTGAGTGAATCAGTTCGGGTTGCAGGCGATGAGCTGAGTGAATCAATCATGCAGTACATGAAAAAAGTTCACAATCTCGTCATCGGGGAAAGAACTTCTGAAGAAATCAAAATTGCTGTCGGATC
>JANMIS010000315.1:0-3872 GCA_031375925.1 Synechococcales cyanobacterium OTE_70_concoct_197_sub | reverse complement strand
TTTGCGTCCACTCTTTACCAATTCCCGAAACAAACAATAGCTTTGCTCAAGCTCAAGCCCTCCCGGCACAGGCGTTCCGGTATTAGGACAAAGTTTGGGATCGAGTCCGTCAACGTCAAAACTAACGTGAACATTTTGCGGTAATGGTGAAATAATTTCACGGCAAATTTCAACCCAAGTCTTACCTGAATATAGTTGTTGCTGAAGCGCCGCATCGTAATGGGCAATCACCGTTCGTCGCTCCCATTAATCAAATTCACCTCATCCTGGCAAATATCCCGCAGTCCCACTTGAATGAGTTTTGTAATCTGTGGAATTTCTAATGCATTGAACATAATCGACGCATGGGAATACTTAAATCCCTCATAGGCATCCCGCAAATCTGCATGGGCATCAATGTGCAAAATACCAAAATCTTCATACTTTTCAGCTAATGCTTGGAAACAACCTAACGGCGCACTATGATCGCCGCCAATCACCGCCACTTGTTTGCCGTCATTTAATGCCGTGCGGGTCCGATCGTACAACCAAGCATTCACCCCTTCACAAGCTTGATTAATCCCAGCTAAAACTGGCGTTAAGTCAGGCGATTCACCTAAAGATTTTCCCTGCTCTAATCGTTCAATAATTTGGGCGGCTTGCGATCGGTAGTGGGCATTTTTATCTAAAATATCCTGCGGGATCTCCGCCATAAAAATGCCCTGTCTCCACCCATCATCATAATCAAAATCATACAGATCCAATTGCGGAGAGGCTGCCAAAACCTGCGCGGGGCCTTGAGCAGTGCCTGCCCGGTAGGAGACCGTCACCTCCCAAGGCACCCCAAACACAATCAAATTTGCACTCTCATAATCAAACGGTAATCCGTAGAGGTTTCCATTGACCTGCCCAATGCCATTGGGATCATAATCCTGTAATTGACTTCCCATAAAACCTCTATGAATTAAACCGATTTAATTTGATTGGATCAACAGGGTTTTACTGATTAATGATTCTCTTTACTGATTAATCATCTTACGGATGTAAGTAGGCAAACTAAACGCTGCTGTATGTACATCCTCATTGTAATACCGCAATCCATGCTCTTTCGCAAAAGCCGCAGACTTCAATGCGTCAAAGTTTTTCAAAGGGTGCGGACCATTCTTAGAACAGTAAGTCAAACTCCAAAGTCCCGTAGGATAAGTTGGAATAAAGACCAAATAACAATGAACTTGGTCCTGACCAAATACCGATTTCAAACAGGGATTGAGTTCCGTGAATGCTTTGGGATTAAAAGACGGCGATTCGCTCTGAACGGTAATCACGCCGCCGGGACGCAAAATACGATGGACATCTTCATAGAATGATTTTGTAAACAGCCCTTCAGATGGTCCAACGGGGTCCGATGAATCAATAATTACTAGGTCGTAGGATTCATTTGCAGCATCGGCGACGAATTTAATGCCGTCATCAATCAGCACCGTCACCTTTGGATTGTCAAAGGCTGAAGAAATCGTTGGCAAAAAGAGCTTAGAAGCCCGCACCACCGCTTCATCAATTTCAACCATAACGACAGTTTCAATGCTGGGATGACGCATCAGTTCACGAATCGTCCCGCCGTCTCCCGCCCCAATCACCAAAACATTTTTGATATTTGGATGGGTCAGCATCGGCACATGAGCAATCATTTCGTGGTAAGCCGCTTCATCCCATTCCGTACACATGACCATGCTGTCGATCGTCAGCATTTTCCCGCAGCTATGAGTATCAAATACTTCAACGGTTTGGTAGGGGGACTGTTCCTGAAAGAGCCGATCGCCCTTAAATCGAATCGATAGTGCAAGTTCGCCATTGCTATCGGTAAGCCATTCATTGGGCTGTTGTTGGGGAGATGCAGGCTTATCAGGATAGCTCATTGTAGATCTTCGCCTCTAGTGGAATAAAATACCGACGTTTAAGCATACGATGTCAGTGTCAATGTCTCAAGATAGAAAGATAACAAAATTGCTACAAGTTTTGACTTTCCTCCAAATCCGACTCGGAATCCTCAATTTCGGGTTCTTCTTGAATGGGATCTAAATGAGTTTGGGGATGATCTCGAACGTAGGCTTTGACCCGATCGCTCAAAGCAGTCCACTGTGCAATGCTGAGCTGCTCCGCACGGGCTTGATCATTTTGACCGAGTTCCTCTAGTAATTGACTAAGTTCTTCGCTGGAAATCGTACTTTTTAGGTTGTTTCTCAGCATTTTTCGCCGACTTGAAAACCCCATCCTCAGCAGACGTTCAAAATACTGCGGATCTTGGGCTGGAGTGGGAATCGGCCTGGGCTTAATCCGAATCACCGCTGAATCGACTTTTGGCGGTGGCTGAAAGGACTTAGCGGGGACATCGAAGAGAAATTCGCAGTCGGCCAGATACTGCACCCGAATGGACAGCGCGCCATAGTTTGAGTTATTTGCATTGGCGCAAAGCCTTAAGGCGACTTCCTTTTGAACTAACAGGACGATCGACTCGAAGGGATTGGGGTTGGGATTTGAGATGGTGCCGAGGAGTTTTTCGAGGATGGGTCCGGTGATGTTGTAGGGAATATTGGCGACAACTTTTTTGGGATTAGCAAATTTCGGCAAATCCTTTAGCATGTCATGAAGATCCATGCTGAGAAAATCACCTTGAAGCAGTAAAAACTTCTCATTTTTTCCCAACTTTTTAGCCAGCAGTTCGCAGAGCACCCGATCGACCTCAACACCCACGACAGCCGCCGATCCGTCAATTAAGGGTCGCGTCAAAATTCCTGTCCCAGGGCCGATCTCTAAAACCCGATCGTCTGGCTGAAGCTGGGCGGAGGTGACGATTTTTGCGAGAGCTTTTTCACTTCTGAGCCAATGTTGGCCAAACTGTTTTTTGGTTTTGATCACGTTTGTTTTGATTAACCCTATTGATCCTAAATTTTACAACTGCTTCATAGCCCCCAGAATTGGGGGTTGGGGGCCTTAGTATAAGCCCAAAACTTCACCATTCCCAGTCACAATCTCTCCAATTCTGTAACTCGCCAGGTTTTGCGCCTTGAAAAAGTCCAGCGTGGCATCTGCTTCATCGGGGGAGACAATCACAACCATCCCAACGCCCATATTAAAGGTGTTGAACATCGCTTCTGCATTCACGTCTCCGACTTCGGCCAGCCATTTGAAAATCGGTAAAATCTCCCATGAGTTTGGCTCAATCTGAACCGATCGTCCCTCACCCAAGCAACGCGGCAAATTTTCCGGCAAGCCTCCACCTGTGATGTGAGCGATCCCTTTGAGCGTCAGGCTAGATTTTAAGGCCGCCAAAACAGGTTTCACATAAAGCTGGGTCGGTGTCAGAAGCACGTCACCCAAACTTTCGCCCCCTAGCGCTTCAGGCCGATCGTCCCAACTAAAGCCGCCATCACTGATAATTTTTCTCACTAGGCTAAATCCATTACTGTGAACGCCGCTACTGGCAAGCGCGATCGCCACATCTCCCACCTGAATCTTTTCTGGATCCAGAATCTTGCTTTTCTCCACAATCCCCACACAAAACCCAGCGAGATCATATTCTCCCGCTTGATAAAATCCGGGCATCTCCGCCGTTTCTCCGCCTAAAAGCGCCGCCCCTGAAAGTTCGCAGCCTTTGGCAATTCCTTCCACAACCTGGGCAAGCTGCTCGGGTTCAAGATGGCCCGTTGCTAGATAGTCCAGGAAAAATAAAGGCTCAGCCCCACAGCACAGCACGTCATTCACACACATGGCCACTAGATCAATGCCTACGGTGTCATGGCGATCGAGCTGATGGGCTAACTTTAACTTCGTCCCGACCCCATCGGTCCCGGACACTAACACAGGTTCTAGGTAGCCCGTCGGCAAGCTAAACA
>JANMIS010000289.1:0-4121 GCA_031375925.1 Synechococcales cyanobacterium OTE_70_concoct_197_sub | reverse complement strand
GGTGCCGTTGAGTGTGCTTGCGCCTTCGGTGGCGTTGCAATATGTGATTGCGGTGATGGTGGGGAAGTATGCTTTTGGAGATGCGATTCCGGGATATCGCTGGTTTGGATTAGGAATGATTATTGGGGGCGTGATATTGGTGATTTATCGCGACTCCCCAAAATAATTAGGCCGATCGTTTTTGCCAGTTAACGTAGGGCAATGTGGCGGCGGTGGCGCGGGTTTGTTCTGCTTGGGCGATAAGTTGTCCGGTGGCATCCCATTGTCCCGTGAGAAACATTTGGCGGGCACCTTCATTCATGACGATCGCGGCTGACAGGGGACCACAGGTGACGGTCATCGAAGTCAAATCCAAGGTGACGAGTAAGTCTGGGTTTTCGGTGACGAGGGATTGAATTTGGGTCGAGACTTCGGGGGTGACGATCGCACAGGGGACTCCTAGAGCAATGCAGTTTCCAAAGAAAATCTCCGCAAAACTTTCACCGATAATGGCTTTGATGCCCCATTTTGCAAGGGCCTGTGGGGCATGTTCACGGGAGGAGCCACAGCCAAAATTATTGTTTGAGACTAGAATGCTGGAGCCTTTATATTGAGATAAGTCAAAGGGATGCTCTCCCTTAAGTGCAATACGATCGTCAGCAAAAACATGTTCTCCTAGCCCATCGAAGGTGACACATTTTAAAAAGCGGGCTGGAATAATCCGATCGGTGTCGATGTCATTTCCGACCACAGGAACCGCACGGCCCGATAATACTCTGACTTCGCTCAACATAAGTTTGCTCCCAATTCTTAGTAGAGTAAATAGTATAGGAGAATTAACGAATTCATGACGATGCGGCTCGGCATTCTGGTTAGACTTTTATGCTCTCTTTTGATTTCTATTTGGTGGTGGACCTAGAGGCAACTTGCTGCGATCGTAAGACAATTCCCCACGTTAAGCGCGAGATTATTGAAATCGGGGCGGTGATGTTAGATGCTGAGTTTGTGGTGGAGAGCGAATTTCAGCGTTTTGTAAAGCCTATAAGCAATCCGCAGCTCACGTCGTTTTGTACAGAGTTAACGAGTATCACCCAAGAAATAGTGGACGCTGCGCCGAGTTATGGGGAAGCGATCGGGGACTTTTCCCAATGGGTTGGACAATATCCGCGATTTGTGTTTTGTGCTTGGGGAGATTTCGATCGGCGACAAATCCAGCTTGAATGCAAGCGTCATGGGTTGACTAATCCCATTCAAACGACTTGTCTTAATCTCAGGACGATGTTTGGACGATCGCAGGATTTGCCGGGGTTGTTTAGTTTGAATGAATCGTTGAAGATGGCTAATTTAGAATTTACAGGTGTTCATCATCGGGGAATTGATGACGCTCGGAATATTGCAAAACTGTTACCGTTTTGTTTGGGGCAGAGGCGGTTGGAGCGGGCTTGAAATGGCTGTTCGATCGCGAAGGCCCGATCCCCCTAACCCCCTTGAAAAGGGGGGACCGGATTATTAAAAGAAGAATTAAGAATGTTTTAGACTTCAAATAAGCTCATAGTCCCCCTTAAAAAGTGGGATCTAGGGGGATCGAGCGCGTTGATAAAAACCAAGAATTATTTCTTTTAAGATTTCAGCGAATCGATCGCCGATCGTAAATTCCCATCATGTTTTGCAAGTAGCTCCTCACAATCAGACAAACTCTTCCCACTCCAATGCATCGCCAGCGCCAGCTTCACACTTTGCCCGCTTCGGGTTAACAGTTCGTCTGAGTCCGATCGCTCTAACCCCGTCAAATCACTCAGGATTCGCAAAGCCCGATCGTGCAACTTAATATTCGTCACCGCCACATCTACCATGCGATTGCCGTAGACTTTACCTAGGCGAACCATGCTTCCAGTGGACAAAATATTGAGTGCCATTTTAGTCACAGTGCCAGATTTCAATCTAGTGGATCCAGCGAGAATTTCAGGTCCAACGGGGAGCCGAATATCTACGTCTACCTCGATCGTCACCTGCTCTTTTGGCACACAGGCCATAAAAATCGCCACCGCTCCTAACCGTCGAGCTTCAGCCAATGCGCCATGGACGTAAGGCGTTGTTCCACCCGCTGCAATCCCAACCAGAACATCTTTCGAGGTAATCCCATACTCACTGACCGCTGCTGCACCGCCCTCTCTACTATCTTCCAGCCCTTCAGAGCTTTTCACCAACGCCGGAAGTCCGCCTGCAATAATGCCTTGGACGAGTTCTGGTGAGGTGCAGAAGGTGGGCGGGCACTCTGAGGCATCCAGCACGCCCAAGCGCCCAGAAGTGCCTGCGCCAATGTAGAACAGCCGTCCGCCCGATCGCAATGCCACTGTAATCCGATCGATCGCCTGCGCCAGTTCTTCCCGCGCTCCCGCAATCGCTTCAATCGTCCGCTCATCTTCCTGGTTGAAGACATCGACGATTTCTAGACTAGAGAGGCGATCGAGATTGGCGCTTTTGGGATTGTTTTGTTCGGTGGTGAGGTGGCCTCTGGACAAGCTCACAGCAAGCCCTCCAATTTCCGACGCATCGCATCAAGTTCTGATGAGGACATGTCGGAGTCTTCGTCAGGTGGCTCGGGACGCTTGCCGGACTTATCCCAGTCAAAGGATTCACGGTTGGACTCAGGAGGCGCGATTAGGAGCCGATCGTAGTCGGTCTCCGGTCGGAAGTTCACCGGAATCAACTCACAGTCGTAGCCCGACTCGTCGCAAAATTCTTCAATCTCGGTTCGATCGAGGGATTCAACCGACGGCTCTGGAAAGTCCTGCGCCTCTAGCAGCATGGCATAGCGCAACGCATCGTCCTCGTCCTCAAACATGAGAACGATGTTCCGATCGCCAATTTCGATCGTGTGAATGCCTTCATTGTCAGTTCCGGCATTGAAAAGTAAAACAAAAACGTGCATAGGCTCGAACGGATGAACTACCAACTAAAACGACCAACTAACCAGTCAGAACTTGAGCCAAAACCTGCCTCACATAACACATTATCCTATTCCACCCTGCCCAAACCTAGAGAGATAAATTGCACCCAAATAGCTTAAGACTTCTTTACGGAGTTTCTAGTTTTCTATGTATTTAGGCTTCGTCAAGATCCAACTCGTCAAGATCCAACTCGTCAAGACCCGGATCCAAAGCCTGGTCCGCCTGAGAATTTAGAATTCGGTTTTCGTAGCGACGATTACGACGACGACCTTTGGCTTGGGTGGCCCGTTTTTGATCGCGTTTATCTTTGACCAGACGGCTCAAGTCGGGCGCGTCGGCAAGGTCGGATAGCGTTTTGTTTGAGGTCCGTTTCATAGTGTAAACGTTGACGAAGATGTGTTAAATTTTACAGCTTATGCCTTAGGCTTTGAACAATTTATGGAAAGTACCACTGAATTTTTAACGGTTGAAGAATGTCATCAAGTGGATGGGGCGCTGTTGACTTCGCGGGAGAAGTTTACGGCGCGGGTGGCAATCTATGCATTGCGATCGCTCAAGACCATTGCCCTCGAACAAAATTGTCCCATTAACGAACTCTCTCCCGAGACCATCACCGCATGGATTCATCAGGATCCTAGTTTGCAGGAAAGCCAAGACGGGAGTTTTAGAAACTTCTTTTCTCAAATTGTTTTGGGGGCACTGCGGCCTTTGACGGAAATTGCGCGGGAGAAGCTTTGTTCTATTGAGGATTTGACGGTGGCGAGTGTGATTGAGCATTATGAGACGATCGCCAAAGCTAGCCTCTAGCAGAGATCCCCGTGCGGCTTCAAAATTCGACTTGACAGATTCCAAATTAATTTGCTAGCGTCTAGTCCAAGTGACAGGCTAAAACTTTAAGCTTGTCGCAACGCTACGTTTCAATTCTTTATCCAAAGTACGATCGCAATGACCTTCGCAGCATTTTATTTTAACGGCTTCTTTTACTGGCGCTTAAGGCGTTCCGGTTAAAGTCTGTTGCGATCGTGCTTGCAAGACCCCGGAATGCTCTCCTCAGAGTTTCCGGGGTTTTTGTTTTGGCGCTTAAAACCATTTCCCAATTATTCAGGATTTTTCCATGAAAGACGCTAAGCTCACCCTCAAACGCACGCCTGATCATCAAAGCATCATCCAAATCAATGACCAAGTTGCGAT
>JANMIS010000170.1:0-2522 GCA_031375925.1 Synechococcales cyanobacterium OTE_70_concoct_197_sub | reverse complement strand
AGATCGGATGATTTGAGCGTCAATGTGACTGCGGCGGCGGATCGATCGTTGGATCGTGCGTGGGTTTTGGCTTTGGCTGATGAAGCTTTGGTTTTGGCCGTGGGTGGCGGCCCAGATGATGCGGGGGACTTTGGCGCGGACGCGATTAAGGGCTTGGGCTGCGTCGCTGTCAGTAAGAACGCCTTTGAATATTCCGTAGACGAGGTTGAAGTGATCGGCTTCGATGCTGACCCCGGTGCCGAGGCTGGGGGTGGCGATGATCCAGTCGTAGCGGTGAACGTGGAGATTGGGGTTGGTGATGAAGGCGCGCTGTTCGGGTTCGCCGGAGGTTTCGCTGTTGATGAGTAGGCCGATTTTTTCGGGGAAGAGGGTTTTGAGGCGGGTGGCGAGTTTGGTGGAGGCGATGCGGCTGTCGATCGCGACGAAGGTTTTATTCTCAGCGCCAATGTCTTCCATGAGGCGTTGGTAGGTGTCGTCGATTTTGCGGGTTTCGAGGAAGGTTGCGTCAAAACTGGTGCCGACGTAGTCGTTCAAAATCAAGACTGGGGGCTGATCCCCGATCGGTCTCCACTGCTGGATGTAGCTGATCCCCGTGTCGCAGGCATCGGCATCGGCGAGAATGACTAGGCGGGCGCTAGCGATGAGGTGGGTGAGATGTTCGATCAGTGCGCCTCGGTTGCCTTTTTGGGCGCAGGTTTGGCCAAGGAAGAGGTGGCGCAGGACCTGCATGAATTCGTCGATGACGAGGATGCCGCCTTTTACGTCTTCGGGGTTGATGCTGAGGATGCTGTCGATGCAGAGTCCGATGCGGAGGGTGTAGCCGCTGTCAGGGCTGAAATATCGCCCTTGGATTTTGTCGAGGTCGTTTTTGAAGTTGAGGTTCCATCGGTTGCAGACGTTGCGCTGGAGGGCGATGCGGTGGCCGAGGGAGATGACTTTGGGTTTGTCTTTGAGGATGTGGGCGAGGAGGTTGGTTTTGCCTGTGCCTTTGCCGGAGGCGAGGATCATGAGTCCGCTCTCTGGGATTGCGGGGATCATTGCGGGGTCTAGTTCTGGGGTGTTGAGCCGGACGGTGGGGGCGATCGTGAGTTGGTTGCTTTGGTTGGTTTTCCAGGCCCAGGTCTCTACGGTGTCGGCTTGCTTGAATGCGTTGTGTAGGGCTTCAGGGCCTGCTGAGGAGACGAGATCGTCGATTCCTTTAGAATCCCCGGCCCAGGTGATGATTTTGACGTTTACGCCCCGTTCTGTGAGGAGTGCGGCTAGGTTGCGTTGGGCGGTGTTGACGTTGCGTATGGTGCTGGCTTTTTCGTCTTTGTCGAAGGCGAGGTAGATGGTGCGGCCTGGGGTGGCGATGCAGTCGAGTTCGCGGACGAGCTGACGGATGGTTTCTTGGCCGATCGTGGTCGTAAGCGTCGAGTAGCCGCCGTGGATGCCGGGTAGGCCGATCGCGGGGTAGCCGTGGCTGAGGAGGCAGCCTGCTTTTTTGGCTCCTTCGGTGAGGATGATGGGGATGATGGGGTTGGCGGTGAGGGTGGGCCAGAAGGTGCGATCGATGTGGTGGTTGTCGTCTTCCCAGGTCGTGGGATTTTGGATTTTGGATTTTGGATTTTGGATTGAGTGGCGATCGTGGATGCGTTGGGTGATGCGTTGGGTGATGTTGAGGTAGAAGGTGCCTCGGGGGGCTGATTTGGGGTGTTCGTATTTGATGGGCTTTTGTTTTTTTGGATCCAGGTAGGGCCGATCGGGTTTGAAACAGCCCCAGATCATTGGGTTCCAGTTGTTGAGTGGATCCGCTCCGTTGCACCACCAACCGCCGTCTTCTAGGTGGGCGTAGCGGTATAACAGTCCTGTGGATAGTCTGCCGGAACCCGTACGATCGAGGCTGGGCGCGTAAAGTAGGTAGGAATATGGGACGCTGCCGTCGAGGCTGGTGACGTTGGCGCGGATGATATCTGGATCCACTTGGCTCAAAATCCAGTCCTGCCAGTGACCAAATTTAATAATCTTTCCTTTGAAGTTGGCTTCGATCGGTTGGAAGTCTTTCTGTGTCAGGGATTCAAGATTTTTTAAGACTGTGGTGCTCATGGGAAACAGGCCGTAGGAAGGGGTTTTGGCTGTTCTCAGAGAGGTATTTTTCCAGTTTTTTTGCGAATTCTTGACAAGTGGGTTGCAAGCTGCGTCCAAGTTTGTCTAAAATACACATACAAACTGAAGTCGAAAGACTGCGGCGTGTTACTTCACAATTGATTTGCGGTTTTTAATCCATTTCTAACTTGTGTAGTTGGTGTAACTAACTTCTTCTTGTGTCTTCGCTAAAAGTTTTGCAAGAGAAGTAAAAACGGTAATTGATACCTTTGTTGAAGCCCTTTCTGTTGCTCGCAGTTGGGGTTTCGCAGTATCTAGCCATCTTTTTTTAACAGGCTGTGGATCCGCAAATCGGTTGTAAAACGCCGCAGCGTTTCTAAATGTCTCTCCAAAAATACGATCGTAATTTAAGCACGATCGCGTCACGATCTGATCTG
>JANMIS010000169.1:0-1876 GCA_031375925.1 Synechococcales cyanobacterium OTE_70_concoct_197_sub | reverse complement strand
ATCGACTGGTACAAATACAATGAAGCTTCTGGTGTTCCTAGTCTAAACGCACGAACAATTGAGAGTATCGAGATCAATTTCCCACCTCTCCCTGAACAAACCGCGATCGCAACCATCCTCTCTGACATGGACGCCGAAATTGCTGCGATCGAACAACGCCGTAACAAAACCCGCGATCTTAAACAAGCCATGATGCAGGAATTACTCACCGGGAGGATTAGACTTAAAATTGAGGCATGATAAGGAGCAACGAAATCATCGATTGAGAGGAATTAGACCGATGGCACTACTGGAAAACTTAAGAGAACAACGATCGCAGATCTTACAAATTGCAGCGCGGCATGGAGCATTTAATATTCGCGTGTTTGGCTCAGTCGTGCGGGGAGAAGAAACCGCAGAAAGCGACATTGATTTTTTGATTGACTATAACAAGAATCAGACTACAGCTTGGTTTCCAGGTGGCCTATTAATGGATTTACAAGATTTGCTAGGGCGCAAAGTCGATGTTTTGACAGAGCCAGGAATCAGTCCCCGGATTCGAGAAAAAGTTTTATCAGAAGCGCAACCCCTATGATTTCCGATCGCGATCGATCAAATTTGGTATGCAGTTGAGCGTTACTTGCCAGAATTAGAAACGACCTTACATAGACTAATGGAAGATGATCAACGATAAAGAACAAACTGCGATCGAACAACGCCGCAACAAAACCCGCGATCTCAAGCAAGCCATGATGCAAGAATTACTCACTGGGAGGATTCGATTGAACAGCGCGACGAGCCAGTAACCGATCGCGTAATCCAACACTCGGAAAACGCTGCTCATTTTCTAGCTTCACCTGTTCACCCGATCGCTTTCTACGCTCCAGATATTGTAAAACCTCTGGCTGATGCTTCAGATAGTAACTAATCGCCGCATACACATCCGCCAAATCCAGCGACGAAAATTGCTCCACAATCTCTTCAGCCGTCGCCCCCGTATCAAACATCGCGACGATCGTGTCTAACGTGACACGAGTGCGACCCACCAAGACAACACCATCAGAATTCGCAACCAGAGGTGCAGGTTCAATCAGGATTGTTAAGCTCATTGTCTTATCCTCTCGCATTTACCTGCTACCATAATGCCTGAAATCAGCAGGAGTTACGAACTGTGTCCGCAAAAATCCTCGCCGACGAGAATCTGAAAGGCACGATCGTGCGTGGATTACGCCGCCAGAAGCCAGATCTAGATATAGTCCGGGTGCAAGATGTTGGCTTATCCGGAGCAGATGACCCAACGGTTCTTGCTTGGGCAGCAGCAGAGGATCGATTGCTATTAACCCACGATGTCAAAACAATTACCAAATATGCCTATGACCGTCTAGTCGCAGAATTAGCCATGCCTGGAGTCATTGAGGTCCGATCAGAAATGGCAATTGGGCAGGCGATCGAAGAAATCTTGCTGCTCATTGAATTTGAAGAAGAATGGCGATCGCAGGTGCGTTACATTCCACTGGGATAAGCTCAGTCTCTAGAAAATTTCTACTTGAGTACAAATTTTCTAGCATTTTGTGTTAACAACAATAAAGTCTCAATAAAATCTTCCCCTGGGACGCTGGAGTATCGGTATGGCTACACAACCCCGCCCAGAACGCACCACCCAAAACCGCGTCATCGATCGCTTCTGCCAACCCACGCCCGTCGCCCGCGAGGCTCAAGCACCCTACAACACAGCAACAGCCATAGAACAGCCGATCGCCCTCGGCTACCGCTACCTCGGCAACTGGCACAAACGCTCCAACAACCGCAACATCGAACCCGAACTCCTCCGCGAAAACCTTCAATCCCGAGGCTACACCCCCGCCCAAATCGCCGCCGCCCTGCAAAAACTCGAAAC
>JANMIS010000162.1:0-5003 GCA_031375925.1 Synechococcales cyanobacterium OTE_70_concoct_197_sub | reverse complement strand
TGTTGCAATAACTAATTGATTTGGTATTAGTAATCTATCTATTGAACAGGAGCCTTAACTTTTACGGCTGCTGCTTTCAATGCAGGATCATCCTCTTTCGCCCCCGCAGGCACGATCGCACTGACATAGGCAACAATTTGAGCGCCCTTCACCTCCAAAGTGCTGCCATCCCAGAACCAATGCGAACTCGCCGAAGATGAATCGCCGGATTCTCCACTTGAACTCGAATTAAACTCCGATCGGCTATGACTGGCTCGTCCCCCGATGACTAAAGGACCAAAGGCAAAGGCACCACCGCCGCCTGCATTCATACTGCTGCTGTCGCTCTGGCTGCGGGCATTTTCATAGGTTTGCTTCAGGGCTTGGCCATCACTGCCCCAGTTTGCGCTGTGAATCTTCACGTTTCGCACGACTAAAAACTGTGTGGGTAGCATTGGCAATAGTGCTTCAGTGGTTCCCACTTGGCCATCTATCGTGCCGTCACTCACAGCGTTTTTCTTTTGGTCTTTAAGGTACCAGCCTTTGGTATAGAACAGGTCACTCATCAGCCAATCACGATGAATATCACAGAGGCCATATTCGATCGTAATGGTGAGATTGGTCGCGGTGTTTTTAAATTGATTTTGAGTGGCGCTATTGGAGCCAGAGTTTGAGGAGCTACTGGATGAAGAGCCGCCACCCCCGCCGCCCAAGGTGATAAAGCCTAAACTAAATCCACCACTGCCGGAAGTACTAGAGCTTTTGCTATTAGCATTGCCATAGAAAGCGCCATTGCGACTGCTAGAGACTTCACTGGCGTAATTGCTTTGGGAAATGGTGAGCTTCTGCCAACCAATGTCATCCGCTTCTAGGTCGCACCAAGAACTGGGCGTGATGTAGGAATAGGGGGTCTTGGTTGAAATGACACCTGTGAGACCTAAGTTCCAGGCATCATAGGTTTTACGGGCCTTGGCAATCATGTATCCCGGTAAGCTGATGCCCACAGATTTTACGGTTGCTAATGCGCGTTCAACTTTCTCTGCTCCTTGGCTTTTAAAGGCATCCCAGGCATCATCGACATCTTGTTGATAGACGACGGAGGTTTGGGGCCAGAGGTCGGCTTGAATGGGATCGCTGAGAGCTTCGCCTTGTTTTACAGCAAATTTAGCTTTGGCTTTTGCGTAGGCTTTAGCATTTTCAATATACTTCTCATAGCGTCTCGTTGGCGAATCGAAATCATACTCTCCAGCGACTTCTGTATCCTTTTCATACAAGACTTTAAGCGCTTCATCAACTCGTTTTTTGACATCTGGTGCGATGTCGGATGATGCAACAGACTGCATTGCATTTAGAATTCCCTCATAGGCGTTTCCAATGCTGCGTTCTGGGTCGTAGGCTTGGTAAAGGCCATCGGTTGTGACCATGATTAAGCGATCGGCAAGTTTTGAACTGTTATAGGCAGCATTGATGGATCGTTTGACTCGATCGCTAAGGGATGTTGCTGATTCGGTGGGATTTTCAGCGGTGGGCTTAAAGGTGTCTTGTAAGGTTGATCCGCCGATCGGAGACCAAGGTTTTGCATAGTCTCTAGGGTCGATCATCTTGCCCAATGAAAGGTGAGAAAAGACGACGGGATTGAGTGGCTTGCCATTCAAATCTTTGGACTGTTCGCCCAAAACACGTTTACGCAATTCATCAAAAATTGCCAATACAGCAGCGCCGGGATGTGCAGACATAATTAAAAGGCTCCATAAAAACTGAGTGTTTTGAAAAGCGCATTGTGTTGTGAAATTGCTTTTCATACTCAGAGTTTGGCCGATCGCCTCACCCGATCGCAGTACCCGAGCGGGTAATATTTTGAGAGCACAAGAATCGATCGCAGTCATCGACTATGGTAAAAACAACTACGACCGATCTTTGTGCAGGGCATTTATACCGTCAAGGGTTGTCTAGTAAGTAGATTTTGAATGCTACTTGTAGACAGTAGGGGTTGGATTTGGGCAATGAGTTGTTGAACGATCGGACGGACGGCCCCATTATTCAACAATCCATTCGCAGCTTCTAGACTGGTTTCTAAAACACGGCTGCCTGTGGGACTTTTCAGCGATCGTTCAAAGGCATCTGCAATAAAACGATGACCCTGAGTGGTTGGATGAAGATCATCCCAATAGAAGAATCCCTGCGGATTTGTGGGATTGATTTGTCGAATTAGAGGATCCGTTAGATTGGTAATACCAAATTCTTGGGGACGCTTAGCAACGGCTTCTGCGGCAGAAAAGAGATCAACTTGCACAATATCGACATTCAACGATCGTGCCCGCAAATTATTCTCAAGTTGCGCCAAGGTCTTTTCCAAAACCAAATTAAATCCAATGGTGTAAGCCGTTCCGATTAAACTGGTGCCCTGAGCGAGGACTGCGGGCAATCGTCCGAGGTTTGGAAGATTGGCTACTGCAATGGTCCCTGCACCTTGAGAGGCTAAATTCGTCACCGCCGTTGCAATATTTTGCACACTCTGAACGATCGCACCATACAGCCCAATAAAGCTTTGGAGATTGCCGATCGCTAATCCTTGAAATAAGTTTGGCGGCAACGCTAGAAAGTCATTTCCCCCAGCAAACACAACGTATAGGGCCTTTGGATTTACGCCTTGCGGACGAGTCAAGCTAAAGGCATCAACTTCATCTAGCAAGCCTGGAAGTTTGACGTTGGCGGCTTGAGATCCGGTGTTTAAGCGCCCGGTGGTGGCTCCGCCGAAGGCGAAGTTTAAGACCTGATTGGGCTTCAAGTGCAATTTTGGGGCAAGTTGGTCAATCCAAAGAGGCCCATTGGAAAATCGCCCTTCAAAGTAGGGAAAACCTGGAACCGTGCCTTGAGATGCGCGAAATACATTTCCGGTATCTGATAAACTATCGCCAAATACAATAATTTGCTCGTAGTTTCGGACTTTGAGGGTATTTCGGGTTTCGATCGCGATCGGATTATTGCGGTGGTTACGGTTGCGACGAAAAGATTGATAGCGGTTGTGATAGTCGTGTCTCCAACTATGACGGGAAGCGTCATAATACGATCGACTAGAGCATGAATTGAATTGGGGCATAAAAATCTCCAAATTTTAAGAAGAAATCAAAGAAATTGAGCAGAATCAGTAAAAACCAACCCAGCAAATCAACATTTCAACTAAGTGTAGAGCGACTTCCAATAGCATAATACCTCCACGAAGGACCTGTGACTTTTATGCAACTTTTATGCAACTTTAAGACTGTTGATGAATTTTTCGTTGATGAATCAGAAAATTAGCCTACGCTGAAGACCACGCCATTGGAGTCTAGTTTGGTTCAGATCTGTCACAATAGAGAAGCTGTTTAGGGCGAATGGTTTCATTTGCAGTGTGACTATGGCTTTTTTCGATCGCATGTCTCGCTTGGTCAAGGCGACGGTCAATGATCAATTAACAAAGCGTCAAGATCCCGAGCAACAGCTAGAGCAGGTTGTGGCGAAGTTACAGGTCGATCTCGTTAATCTTCGGCTGGCGGTGGCGCAGTCTATTGCATTACAAAAAAAGACCGATCGACAACGACATCAGGCCAATTCCAAGGCGGAGGAGTATTACCGTAATGCTCAGCTCGCTCTAAGCAAGGGAAACGAGGAAATGGCCCATGATGCGCTAACTCGTCGTCGTGCTTATCAATCAACGGCAACGGCAATGGAATTGCAGCAGAAAGAGCAACTCCAATTAATTTCGAATCTAAAACAAAGCCTTCGTAAACTCGAAGGTCAGGTCATTGAACTGAAAAACAAAAAAGACCTCTATATCGCTCGGGCACGATCGGCCCAAGCGTCTTTACAATTAACGGATTTATTAGATACGACGGGCACCAGCGATGTCTTAAAAGCGTTTGAAAATATGGAAGAGAAGGTTCTGAATTTAGAAGCTCAGGCAGAACTCGCGAAAGACCTCAGCGATAATCAATTGGAAAAACGATTTGAGGCATTGGGTGAGGCGGACGACATTGATGCTGAATTGGAGGCATTAAAACGATCGTTGCAGCCTTAGAGATCTATGGAATGGATTATCAGCCTTTTTCCGCCATCCACACCAAGTAACCCAGAATCCGATTGACCGGAGTAATTGCATAGTCCGTCAAATCGATCGTCACAACCGTCCCCTCCAACTTCAGAAACCGCCAAAGAATCCCGCTGGACACACAGCCATAGACCGTCACGAGCGGCTTCTCCTTCAATTGATTAAACCGCTGAGCCGCCACCATTTCCGCAATACATTGCCCCAACCCTAATTTTAAATCCGCCTGCTTCGCTTCAATCAGCACGATCACCGGGGCTTCGATTTCGAGTTGTTCTGACGATCGGCTAATCAAAAAATCACAGCGACCACTGAGCTTTGCCTCTACATCTACCGTAAAGTCTTCTCCAGAAAACAACCCAATTTTTCGATCGAGTTGCCGCCGTACTTCCACTAATACAGGGCTAATAATAAGTTCCGATCGGGCTTTCTCACTGCCACTTGCCGTCGCTAGCGGCAAGTTTTCCTTCAAAATCGCCGCCAAGATTTCACTGGGTTCCACCGGAGCGGCATCGGGCAAAAACTGCACATCTTCGATCGTCGTCAACCCAAACGCCGATTTCACAGAACCAACAGTCTTAAAATCACTGTAAGCCATAGATTAATTATCCTCAGATGTTGCTGATGCCGCGATGACATTGCTATGACATTATAGGAGCTTCAACCCTTGATTTAATATTCTGGGAAAAAAGCATCATCGATCGCATCCTCTATGCCATAGGGACAAACCTCCGGCAAATCCTCAATCTCCAGCGGTGTCTCCTTTGCGACCAAAAGCTGACCTAAGATGTACCCACCCTCGATCGCCTCTTCCAGATACGCTTTCAAACTTGGGATATCTTTTAACAAAAACCGGATCTGCGTTCGTTGTTCCCGAAGTGTTAACTTCCAACTTTTAGATCGTAACGTGGGTTGAAACTGCCACTTCAATAAATGCCCC
>JANMIS010000156.1:0-2493 GCA_031375925.1 Synechococcales cyanobacterium OTE_70_concoct_197_sub | reverse complement strand
GTATCAGTTAAAAAAAGATTTTCCAACGCTATTTATTGAAATAAATGGCGGATTTATCACACTAGAACAATCACTAGCGCAACTCGATCGCGTCGATGCCGTGATGATTGGTCGAGCAGCCTATGATGAACCCTATTTGTTTGCTCAAGCAGATTCATTGTTCTATGGTGATGACAGTCCAGTCCGATCGCGCCACGAAGTTGTCGAAGCCATGTTTGAATACGTCGATCGTCATGCTGCAAGTGGCAACAAACTCCACAGCGTCACTCGCCACATGCACCAGTTGTTTAAAAATCAATCTAATAACAAATCCTGGAAACGGATCTTGTCGGAGAAGGGAAGCACGATCGGCGCTGGGCATGAAGTCTTGAAGGACGCTATGGACGTTGTTTCCAGAGATACTTAATCTCAGATATGCTATGCAAGACTCAATATTTCGACCAATGCTGACTCCACTGTGTTCGAAATCATTTGAGTCAAGGGAACTGAATCACCCGATCGCCAAGCCATGATGGCATCAATGTACGCTAGTTGGTCTTGCGTCTTAATCACAGCAATGGGATAGCCCGATCGGAGCAAAATCAAGTTCATCAAGAGCCGCGCTGTTCGACCATTCCCATCGGAAAATGGATGAATAGTAACAAAACGGTAATGTACTTCTGAAGCAAAGTTAATTGGATGCAGCATCTTTGAAGTCATCAAACATTCTCAAACCTCCGTTCTCAAACTCCCACCTTCCGCCCTAAAATCCGCATCCTTCAAAAAGCCGATAATCAGAGTTGAACTGACGACCCCCTAATTACGAGTTAGGTGCTCTACCACTGAGCTATATCGGCACAATACATTTTTTATAGTAACAGAGACTCACAAAATAAACCATACTAGAGATTTACTTCCCCGACGATCCCATGCGCCAACCTGACCAAACCAAACCCAACGAACTCCGTAGGACCGACCCCGACAAATACGCCCTGCTCCGAGCCGAAACCATGGCTCCCTACCGAAATATTAGACTTTTCATCTACGGCGGCTGTGGGGCATCTGGCTTAATCGGCGGCATCGTCTTCCTCTTCCAAATCCTCGCGGGACGAGATTTAGAAACCTCGATTCCAAACTTTGCAGTCCAGGCATGTGTCGTCGCGGCCACCACCAGTCTTTTCCTCTGGGAACAAAAGAAGAAAACCAAACTTGTTCAAGCATGGCGCGATCGAATCCGTCGAGAAGATGCCGCAAAGTAACGGGACTTTTTAGAGGGTTCACTCTACCATGCGTTCCTTCAGATTCATCCATTACTACGAAGAGATGTAAGGGATGTGGAAAATTCACTTGTCTGACGCAAACTTCCATTGCGGGGATCGCAGCGAACTTCCAAAAGCAATACACAATTAGGTTAGCCCCCTGCTTTACTAGAAGAAGGGTTGGTTTATTTGTTTCAGGGACGGGGTACGGGAAATGGGATGGATAGCGAGAAGCGGTCACCGTGGGTTTATTTCAATGGCTATTGCGATCGGCTTGGGTGGTGTTGCGATTCCTCAGGTTGGCGTTGCTTCAGAATTGCCGATCGTCTCCTCAATTTGGGACAGCGCACCTTCTGGGAAACTTCGCGTCAGCAATCGATCGGAGCATCCCCTTCGCCTTGCCCTACGCCTAAAGTCTGAAAAACTGCGGGGAGACAAATATAACGAAAAGGTTTCACAGCGCGATCGTTATGAAACCCCTGCCCATTGGGATTTTTATGCTGGAGAAGGGCGAGATCGGGGATTGGTAGTGGCATTGCCCAACCGATCGCTGCACCTGAGTAAGGGTGATGTGGTCATCGCTTTCGCTCAGGATGGTTCGAGACGGTATTGGGGACCCTTTATTGTAGGTGAAACGGATAATCCTATCTGGGATCCAGCAACTCAAGAATGGAAACTGGTTTTGGAAGACTAGGGTTCACCCCAATTTAGGCCGAATTCCGTAATGGCGAAGATTCAAGTAGTCCTGCAAAATCCGATCGTGATCAAAACAAAGGTTCTTAGGTAATTCCCAGACGTTCACGGCTTTGAAGGCTTTAGCATCATCGCCCGCCTTTGGGGTTCCGGTTGCTGTGGCAATATAAACCAAGGCCAGAGTATGCTGCCGTTCATCTCTTGTCGGGTCCGAATAAGCGCCGAGCAGCTCAACCAGATTAATCTCTAGGCCAATTTCTTCCATGGCTTCACGCTTGGCGGTTGCTTCTGCCGCTTCGCCGTAGTCCATGAAGCCGCCGGGAATCGCCCAACCTAAGGGCTTGAAGCCTCGCTCGATTAAGATGATGGGCCGATCGGGGCGGTCTATCAGTTCTACGATGAAATCCACGGCGGCGTAGGGCGTTTTTAAGTTCATAAATTTAGATTAGGGCTAGGGATTGTTTTGCACGATCGATCGCTTGCACCAAAGTCTTGCTGTCAGGAACATTGACAATGACGCGCTGGAAAGACTCATCCCGTAAGTTCAACGTCAAATGGTCCG
>JANMIS010000982.1:0-13718 GCA_031375925.1 Synechococcales cyanobacterium OTE_70_concoct_197_sub | reverse complement strand
TCCTAAGCTTTTGGCGGCAACATGGCGAGCCTTTACTCAATAGTGCGGCCTATCATGAAATTGCGCCCCATCTGGTTTTGATGGCATTCTTGCATCGAGTGATCAATGGCGGCGGGAGTTTGGAGCGGGAATATGCGATCGGTAGCGATCGAATGGATTTATGTTTGCAGTATGGGGGAGTAATTTTGGGAATTGAATTAAAGGTTTGGCGTGACAAAAGCGGCGATCCAAAGACCGCAGGCTTAGAGCAATTGGATAAATATTTAGCACGATTGGATTTGAATTCAGGGTGGCTCGTGATTTTCGATCGCAGGTCCAATGCCGAACCGATCGGCGATCGGGTCTGTACAGAACTCACGAGTAGCCCACAAGGGAGAAACATTACCGTTGTCCGGGCTTAAGTGATTGGCTGGGTGTTTTTCAAAAATTATTAGCTAATCAAGTTCAGATGAATACTCCCTACGGAGGATTTCAAATCCCTACGATATGATCCTCAATAGTAGGGGAACTCTTTCTCTAAAGGAGAATTTTATTGAGGTCTCGCTGAGTCTTAGAGAGTCCTTTCGCCTTCATCATTCGTTAAGCTATGGTAATGAACTCATGAAAATCCGATCGATCGTCCAAACCCTCGCTGTTGTTGCTTTCTCAGGGTTTACCCTGACAGCTTGCGGTCCCACAAAGGTTGCTCAATGTAATGCATTGTCGAGCCAAATCAATAAGGCATCCGGACTGGGTAAAAAGTTCGAGGCAGTGGGCAAGGAGATGAATCCCCAAGATGGCAAAGTGAAAACCATTGAGGATTTTCGCCGAGTCTCGAAGCAGGGGTCTGAGAAAGTGAAGACTCTGGTGGGGGAACTTGATGGGTTTGTCACCAGCGTTAAGGCCGTTGATTTGAAGGATGAAAAGCTGGTAGGCTACCGCGATCGGGCTGCAACTATTTATTCTAGCGCCTCTAAATCCTTAACCGAAATTGCCAATATCCTAGGGAAATTCACCACCGTAGAAGCAAACGACGCAGGCAAAAAGCTGATCGAAGTCTCTCTCAAGGACTTGCAGAAAGCGGCTAGCTCTCTAGAGACGATCGATAAAGATGAAAAAGCAGTCGCCACCGAATTCAATACTTATTGCGGGGTTGAGAAGAAGTAAGGGCACTGATCCGGTCATACTGTAGATGAATCTTTGCAAAAAGTGAGCCAAAAATTAGGGAGGGGTGATGTAGAGTGCTTTTAATGCTATTACTCCTCTCATTTTTTGTTTTCACCTAAGACCTAAAAGACTGATAGGTTATGCCGATCACTTACGAATATGTGTCTCCTGGAATCATCGACGCAAAGGATTAATCTGTTGCCGTGACGCGCTTACAGTTTGCTGCTGAAGGGGAACTCAAAAGTTTAACTAATCCCCTCAATCAAACTACTACCTATTATGCCTACGACCCTAATTGAAGCGCTGCTAAAATGCGGTGTTGGTTGTGGGGAGTCCGATCGTCTCAGCAATGGTACTGCCTGATGTGACGATCGCATACAAATAATGTTGAGGGGGAATCCCAGACTTGACATAGTGATTCGGGCCAACGTTGGGAAAATGCAGATGCCAGAAGTTACAAGATTTTATGGAATATCGATCAAAATTTTCTTTGGGGATCATCCACCGCCTCACTTCCATGCTGTTTATGGAGAGTATAATGCCTTGGTTGGCATTGAGACCCTAGCGATTATTGAAGGTGATTTGCCAAAGCGCGCAGAAAAATTGGTTCTTGAATGGGCGAGTGCTTATCAAGAGGAGTTGATAAAGATGTGGAATAGTCAAGAGTTTTGTAAGTTACCACCGTTGAAGTAATAAAGGTCTTATTTATGAATCCTCCTAAAATTGTTTCAGCTATTGCGATCGATGAAACGACGTTGTTAATTGAGTTTAGCAATCACGATCGTAAGCAATATAGCATCAAGCATTTATTGGATAAGCCTATGTTCTCGCTGTTAAGAAATCCATCTTTTTTCAGAAACTTTCAGATTGACAATGGAGGGTACGGAATTATTTGGAATGATGAAATGGATTTGAGTGAATATGAGCTTTGGCGGAATGGGACGGATGTGGCAGATGACTCGCGATCGATCGCAACCGTAACTACTTAGAAGCCCCACGATCCCACTAAACCCTCGTTTTGTATAATCTTCTGCGTATTTGACGATAGATTAGAAGTCAGGTGATTAGGGAATAGACCATGCGATCGAATATTTTTGCATCAGGATTAGCCGTCGTACTGGGCGTAGGAAGTCCGATCGTTGAGGCAATGGTACTGCCTGAGGCGACGATCGCCCAAGCCCCAAGCACGAACCAAACCATCAACCCTGCATCACTTCTTACACAAGCCAAGGTCCATTTTCGACAATCTGAATTCAAAAAGGCGATCGTTCTGTACCAACAAGTTTTAGCAATTCCCAATCTAGATAAGCCATCGCAACTAGAAGCGCTGACAGGTTGGTCAGAAATCCTGCTATGGACAAATCAAACTTCGCAGGCAGAAGAGCTTCTCCAGCAGGCACTCAAACTGAGCCGTGAAAGTCGAGATCGGTCCCGTGAAGGGGAAGTGCTTGCGGCATTGGGTTGGGCTACGCGCGATAAACAAGACTATCCTAAAGCAAAGGAACTACTCGACCAATCATTGACGATCGCGCAACAAACTGGCAATAAAAAAGGGGAAACGCGATCGGTTTTGTTATTGGGCACGGTGCAATATTTTCAAGGTGATTATGCAAAGTCATTAGAGACACTTAGATCTGCATTCACGCTTGGGGAGGCGACGAATAATCAAGATGAGCTGACACATATTTATGATTGGATGGCCTCTGCTGAGCGAGATTTGAAGAATTATCAATCTGCTGCTGATTTGATTGAAAAACGGCTTGCTCTCAGCCGATCGATCGGCTATCGCGCTGCCGAAATCGATGGCCTTTTCACCAGTGCGACCATTAAAAATGCACAGAACCAACTAGAGCAGGCTGCACAGCTTTATCAGCAAGCGCTAGATATGGCTCAAACGACGGATAATCCATGGTTTTATTTGATTATTGCTCGCGAAATGGGTGCAGCTTATGTAAACCGTAAAGAAATGGATAAAGCGCTGAGCGTTTATCAGAAGGCTTTAGTGGTGGCGAAGACGATCGATGAGCCTGCGGTGGCGGATATTGTGAATCGTATGGGTGTTGTGTATGGCCGATCGGCCCAGTACTCACAAGCATTAGAAGCTTATCAACAGGCGTTAAAAATCTATCTCAAAACAAATCAAAAATCTGACATCGCTCAAGTTTTCTCAAATATTGGCCATAGTTACAAACAACAAAAACTACATCCAGAATCGAGAGAAGCTTATCAGCAAGCATTTGCACGTTATGAATCATTAGGAAATCAGATCAAACAATCTGAAATCTTAAGTGAAATCGGATATAGTTATTTATCTCAGAGCAATGTCGTTCTCAATCAACAAAAAGACTACTCTCAAGCTAGAAAACTAGCAGAGCAAGGGACAACGGTATTTCAGAAGCAACGGGTTATTGCAGAAAAACTCAGCGATCGGACACAACTATCCTATGCGCTAATCGGTATTGGACAATCCTATGGCAAGCAAGCTGATGCCGTTTATCGCGCAGGTCAATATTCTGAATCTTTACCGCTAGAACTGAAAGCCTTGAGCTACAAGCAAGAGGCGCTTAAACTAGCAGAAGACATGAAAAATGCTGCTCTAATTGGAACTGCTCAATATGCGATCGAGGCTAGCTACTTTGGGCTAATCAACACTTATAACGAGATTACTCAACCGGAAATAGCATTCGAATATCTAGAAAAAGCACGAAAAATTTCTCAGGTTCTGAAAAAACCAGAATCTGAGAAAAGATTACTGAGCTATGAATTGATGCTTTATTTAGGTATTGCAAATTCTTATACAAATCCAATCCAAAATACCCAAAAACTTAAAGCTATAGAAAGAATCATTGCTTTATCACGACAACTCAAGGAGCCTAATACTGAGCTTGTTTATCTAAGCATAACGGCACAGATATATTACTTTTGGGGACAACACGATCGGGCTTGGGATATCTATCAACAGATGTTAACCCTTGCTCAATCTATTAAAGACCCTCAGATGGAAAGTTTAGCCTTATTGGGGATGGGACAGGTTTTACAAGTCCGAGCTGACTATCCAAAAGCGCTCACGCTCAATCAAAAAGCGCTTGAGGTGATCCAGTCATATAAACTGCAACGAAGTGAGATTTCTGCATTGAATAATATCTCAAATAGTTATCAGATAACAGGTCAATATTCCAAAGCTCTAGATTTTAATCAAAAAGCTCGAACTATCATTCAATCTCAATATGATATCTATTCAAAAGGAGTCACAGTCGAAAGTATTCGGCTCCAATGTCTAGAATCAGAAAACTTTGGAGATAAGAATCCCGATCCAAAGAAACCTAAATCCGGTCTCAGTGAAGCCTGTAATGAGCCGATCGTCATTCCCACTGGATCGGTCTTTAGCCTCATGAAAGGTTCAATCGCAAATTCAGCTCAATCCTTAAGATTCGCAATGGGAATTAATTTTAATAATTTAGGATCAATTTATAATAGTCAAGGTGATTATTTAAAAGCGATCGAACTGTATCAGAAATCCTTAGAAATATCACGCGAACTTAAAGATACAAAGAATGAAGCTATCAATTTAAATAATCTTTCCGCAATTTATAGCAATCAGGGAAATTACAGTCTTGCTCTTCCATTAGCTGAACAAGCTGTAGCCCTGTCGATTGAACAGAAAAATCCAACAGGTGAGATGATTTATCGCTCTAATCTTGCCCATGTCTACGTTAGTTTTGGCAATTATCCTAAGGCACTAGAAGCCTATCAACAGGTACTGGCTTTAGCAGACAAGCTCAAGACTCCGGACACTAAAGCCATTGCTTTACGGGCGATCGGCAATATCTACAACTATCAAGGTCAATACACCCAAGCGATTGATTCTCTGCAAAAAAGCCTGACGATCGGCCAAGAAATTGGCAATCCTACGGGAATCATTATGACAGAAGTATCCCTCAGTAAGATTTATGTCAAACTTGGTCAATCGGTCAAGGCATTGGAGTTAGGACAAAAAGCATTAGCACGATCCCAAGCGATTGGTGCGGGTTCTTTGGAAATTGAAGCTCTGCAAAATATTGCGGAAATCTATGCGGATCAAGATGACTTTAACTCTGCACAAGCATCCTTTCAGAAGGCGTTAGACCTAGCGAATAAAAGTGAAGCGATCGAATCAAAAGCTCTAATTCTCTTCGGCATGGCAAACATCAATCTGCAACAAAATCAACCCAAACAATCGCTAAATCTATTTCAACAAGCCCTCACCCTCCAGCGAAAAATTGGTGTGAAACGCGCCGCAGCCCAAACCCTCAACCGCATCGGCCAAGCCCAAATCCAACTCAACAATCCTGAAGCTAATGATAGTCTCCAAAGTGCGATCGTCCTCGCCCAATCGATCGGCGATATTCCCACCCAAGCCAAAGCCCTCGCCAACCTCGCAGATCTCGCGACTCAACAAGACAAAATTCCCCTCGCGATCGTCCTCTACAAACAATCCGTCATTCAATACGAAGTCATTCGCAAAGGACTCGCGCCACTCCCGAAAGACCAACAAGAATCCTACACAAAAACAGTCTCCCAAACCTATCGCAATCTCGCCGATCTTTTAATTCAACAAAATCGACTCCTCGAAGCCCAACAAATCCTAGGTTTACTCAAACTCCAAGAGATCAAAGACTACAGCCCCACAACCCGCAACGCTCTACAAGAAAGCGAAGTCAAGCTGAATGAAAGTGAACAAAAAATCGCCACTCAATACGGAAGCCTAATTGCCTTTCGTCAAAAGCTCGATCAATGTCAAGGCAAAATCAACAACGCTGACTGTGAAAAACTCGATCGCGATAGGGATCAACAAAGCAAAGCCCTCAACGAATTTCTTGCAAGCCTAAAAACACAAGTCATCGACCGTTGCCAAAAAGACCAAGCAGAAACCTGTCTCACTCCCAGCAACCAATTCACCAGCACCGCCACCAAACTAATCGCCGCCCAACCCGGCAGCCTCATCGTCATGCCCGTCGTCTTGGATAACAAAATCTGGATTCTCACCATCTCCGAAGGCGGTGTCATCACCCGCTACGAAAGCAACGTCGATCGGCTAACTCTCGGCAGAAAAGTCCTCGAACTCCGCCAAAAACTCGAAACCCCCAACTCCGATATCAAAGAACTCCAAACCATCAGCAAACAACTCTACGACTGGCTGATCAAACCGATCGAACCCACAATCAAAGCCGCAAAAAAACCACCCAAACTCATCTTTGCCCTCGATCGCGTCACCCGCTATCTTCCCATGGGAGTCCTTTACGACGGCCAGCAATACCTGACGCAGCGCTATCCCATCTCCACCATTCTTTCGATCGAAACCACCAATAGAGATAAAAGCACGATCGGCAACCCAAACACCACCAACGTCCTCGCCCTGGGTTTAAGCAAAGCCGTCTCCGAATTTCGCGCATTGCCATCCGTGAATCCAGAACTCGCCAGCATTGTTCAAACAACGGGCATCTACCCCGGACAAGTGCTCCTCGATCGCGACTTCACCCGCAGCAACCTCAGCAATAATCTCAAAAATCGCAACATCCTCCATATCGCCACCCACGGCAAATTTGACCCAACTCAACCCAAAGGCTCTTATTTGGTTTTAGGCAATGGTGACAAACTCCCGATCGCCGACATCAGCACCCTAGACTACAGCCAACTCGATCTCGTCGTCCTTTCCGCTTGCCAAACTGCCTTAGGCAACCCCGACCAAGACGGCACCGAAATCCCCGGCATTAGTTCCCACTTTTTAAATAATGGAGCCGCCAGCGTTATGGCTTCACTATGGTCCGTAGACGACTCCAGCACCGCCCTCATGATGCAAAGCTTCTATCGTAACCTTTCCCAAAACAAACCCAAAAACCAAGCCCTCCAACAAGCCCAATTGGATTTGCTTAAACTCGATACAGCAGAAGCGACAAAAGGCGCGATCGATTCCCTACCCCGTTTTACCTTTGATAAACCCACCACACCGCTAGCTGTACCTGGAACGGGAATCACTCAAATTAAACGTGCTCCCGGCTACAGTCACCCCTACTACTGGGCACCTTTTATTTTGATAGGCAATAGTCAATAAGCACTAGAAATGGCTTCACGGTAGTTATCATCCATCCAACAAAGCGGTAAACTTTCCCCTGACAAAAACAGTAACTCTACTTTTGCATAGTCTGCCGGATCTTGCTCTTCTTCTCCTGACTGAATACGCCCTAAAACCTTAGGCTCACCAGGGTTAACTAGACGTTTAATATCTTCAATTTCGATTAGAGCATCATCTTGTTTAAATTTTAACAGCATAAGTTTTTCGCCTAAACTATGGAGTAATGCAAGTAGGATATGTGTTTTGATTGGATATCATATCTGTCATTTAGTGCATCTGTTACGGTAAATATAGAGTCAGAAAATCTCCCTTTAGAACGAGCGAGGCTTATTGAAAGTTTGATATTGTCAATTGCCTGGATAATTTTTTGAGGTGAGTGGCGAGGAAAGCTATCTGAGGTCTGCGACCGGAACCCGATAAATTTTAATTTACGAATGGGTCTAATAGTCAGCCATCTTGTATCCTATTGGGTAACACCTCTTGAATGACACCGTGTGAGAACTATTCGTGCTTGACCTAAAGCTACTGCGGGAAGATCCCGATCGCATCCAAACTCAACTCAACCGCCGTAATGGGATCTACGACATCCAGCCCATCCTGAGCTTGGACCGTCAACGTCGCGAACTAGAGCAAACGCGGTCGCAGCTTCAAACCCGCAGTAACGAAGTCGGAAAACGGGTCGGTCAAAAAATGAAATCTGGCACCAAACCCGATGACGCTGAGATTCTTGCGCTCAAAGCTGAAGGAAACCAAATCAAAGCTGACCTGAGCGACCTTGAACCCCGTGAAAAAGAACTCAAGGGCGCGATCGAAAAGCTTCTCCTTCAACTCCCAAATCTGCCCAGCGAGACCACTCCCGACGGCAAAAGCGAAGACGATAACGTCGAACTCAAAACCTGGGGCGATGAACATAAGCCGCAACATCCTGTCCTCCCTCACTACGAAATTGCCGAGAAGCTCGGGCTGCTGACCACCGATCGGGCCACCAAGATTGCCCAGACGCGATTTATTGCCTTACTCGGGGCTGGAGCTGCCTTAGAACGGGCATTAATCCAATTTATGTTGGAGACTCAGATTGCCGCAGGTTACGTTGAAGTTTTGCCGCCGCTGCTCGTGAATTCTGATTCCCTGACCGCGACGGGGCAATTGCCAAAGTTTGCGGAAGAAAGCTTTAAATGCAGCGACGATGATTTGTGGCTGATTCCCACTGCCGAAGTCCCCGTGACCAATCTTTACCGGGATGACATTCTCGACTCGGCAGAGCTACCGATTCAGCATTGCGCCTATACGCCTTGTTTTCGTCGTGAAGCCGGTAGCTATGGCCGGGATACTCGTGGTCTCATTCGTCTACATCAATTCAATAAAGTCGAATTGGTCAAACTTGTTCGACCTGAAACTTCCGAAGAAGAGCATCAAAAGCTGTTGCGAAATGCCGAAGCCATTCTTGAATCGCTTAAGCTCCCTTACCGGACGGTCGAACTTTGCACAGGTGATATCGGTTTTGGGGCGGGGAAATGCTACGACATTGAAGTATGGTTGCCTTCCGCACAGACTTATCGTGAGATTTCTAGCTGTTCAAATTTCTATGATTTCCAAGCACGACGCGGCAATATTCGCTTTAAGGAATCCGGTCAGAAAGGGACGCAGTTTGTTCATACATTGAATGGATCGGGTTTAGCTGTGGGTCGAACGATGGCGGCGGTGTTGGAAAATTATCAAAAAGAAGACGGGACGATCGCTGTTCCTGAAGTTCTAAAGCGATATTTGGGACGGGATATCTTATAACATTCCGGCTGAGCTGCTGTACATAATGTCTGAAGGCTGTTTGATATGAAAGTTGGGTATCGATCGGTTTTGGCGATTAGTGCTGCATCAGTGGTTCCATTGGGCTACTGGGTGAGATTTTCGTCATTGTTTCCGGAATGGTTCCGCAATTTATTTGGAAATATTGCCTATGAAACATTACTGATCCTATTATTTTTACTGATTTTCCCAAAGGTAAAACCGATTGCTGCTGCTATTACGGTCTGCTTAATCTCATTTGGATTGGAGTTTTTACAACTGTCTGAGGAGCCTAGTTTGGTTGCCCTCCGATCGAATCGTCTCGGGCGGCTGGTATTGGGAAATGGGTTCACTTGGGAAGATTTTCCTCTCTACATTTTGGGAAGTACGATCGGATGGAGCTATGCAGCACAGGTGAAGAGGTGGTGCGATCAAAATTGCTAAATCTCTTTAGGATTTACATTTAAATCTAAATATAAAAAACGTATCATAGGCTCAATTATTTCCTCTCTCTCCATTGGCCGGGAGAATTTTTGCTGAGTTCATCCACTTGAGAGAATGGGATGAATGGATTTAACAGGTATGCTTTCTTTTAGATTAGTTATTAGTTTGACCTTCTAGAAAACCTTATAATTTGGGAAACAACCTCATGCGATCGATCAACATTGGACTCACAGACAAGCAACTCGAAGGTGTCATTCATTTGCTGAATCAAGATTTAGCAGATAGCTACTTACTGCTTGTTAAAACTAAAAAATATCATTGGGATGTGGTCGGACCCCAGTTCATGACTCTCCATAAACTGTGGCAGGCACAGTATGAAGCCCTTACGCTCAATGTTGATGCTATCGCAGAGCGGGTGAGAGTCTTAGGTGGCTATCCGATCGGCACGATGGAAGGATTTTTGAAGATTTGTACTTTGAAAGAGCAGCCGAATAAGGTTCCTAGCGCGACGGGAATGGTGTCTCAACTATTAGATGATCACGAACAGGTCGTGCGAAGCTTGCGGGGACACATTGAAAAATGTACAACGCAGTTCTCAGATGATGGCACCGCTGATTTCCTAACTGGATTGATGGAACAACATGAAGAGATTGCCTGGATGTTACGATCGTTTATTGAAGGCGAAGCGATCGAAGCCGATGGATTAAAGCCTGCAACTAACAAGAAGATGGTAGGGGTTTAGCTACATTTTAAACTAGACCTTAGAGTAGGCAACACTAATGTTAGATATTGATGAAATGGGACAATAGGAAATACGCAATCTCCTACAGAAGGTTGAGTATATTCACTTAGGATTGACCTTTAATGGGCAGCCTTATGTTGTCCCTATTCATTACTATTTTCAAGATTCTGATCTCTATCTCATCACAACGATCGGGATCACCATAATTTTTACAAGAGGCATTCAAATGGAGAAATTATTGGTCGAAGTTCCCCCAGATTTATCTTCTAACGATCAGAAACAACTCTCAACTTCTCCTGTCACTGGGACAATATTCTTAATCATCATTAGTCTCTTAATATGTTCAATTTTTATCGCTCCCGTTAGGGCGTATTTATTGAAAAATGCAAGATATTTACTAGGTTTTAAATCCAGAAAAAAATCTATCTTGCATCACTGTAACCAATGTCAATATTTTGAATCTAATCCTTATCTGAAATGTGCAGTTCATCCCATTAGCGTCATGACTGAAGCTGCGATCGACTGTACTGACTATGCAATAATCCCAAAAATATAGGATGCCTCTTATGAAGCCGGACTATCTCATTATTGGCAGCGGACTTTCAGCGTTAACCTTTGGCGCATTGATGGCGAAGTCGGGCAAAACGGTGCAAATTCTAGAGGCGCATGAGCATCCAGGTGGCTTTGGGCATACCTTTACGATGGCAAAGAAATATACATTTAATGCACAATTTCACTATGTATGGGATTGCGGCGAAGGTCAGACGGTCGATCGGGTGCTCAAACAATTAGGCTTAGATCAGGAAGTTACCTTTGAGCGTTATGACCCAGAGGGATTTGACCATATGCGAATGCCGGGATATGCATTAGATATTCCATCTGATTCAGAAAAATTGATTGATCGTCTATCTCAGTTATTTCCTGAAAGCAGCAATGGAATTCGTCAATTCATTAATGACGTTGAAAAAACAGGCGCAGGGTTAAAACAACTTGCACCGCCTATCAGAGTATCTGAACTGCTATTCCATGCTAGTGAGGCATTTTGTGCTGCTCAATATCTTAATAGTACCCTTCAAGATGTTTTCGATAAGTTCCAACTTCCCCAAGCAGCCCAAACTTTACTTGCGCTGCAATGGCTAGATTTCTTACTCCCTCCTAACCAACTTTCATTTTACGCATGGGTTGCATTATTTCGAGGCTATCAAGCAGGAGCTTTTTATCCAACTCAGCATTTTGAAAAGGTCATTAACTCCCTCGTTGAAGTAATTGAATCTCATGGCGGCGAAGTGCTGTTGAATCATGAAGTGATCAGCTTTAATGTAATCCAAAAAGGAGTATCTGGTGTTCAGGCAAAGGATCTGACTACGCACAAAATCATCGAATTTACAGGTGAAACGGTAATTTGCAATCTTGATCCTCAAAGAGCAGCCCACATGATTGGGTTAGAGCAATTTTCTGAAAAAGTGCAGAAAAAACTGAATTATGAATATTCAGCCTCTAACTACATGGTTTATTGTGTTGTAAAGGATCTGGATCTAAGAGACTTCGGCTTTGGTAAATGGAATCTTTCCCATACGGGACATTCTAACCTTAATGAAGCATTTGAACAGATGTACGATCGGCATGACTACTCTAATCCAAGCTTTGCTATTACCACACCTACATTACTAACAGAATCTCCTAGAGATTGTCCTGAAGATTGCCAGATCGTTGAGTTTTTAACAGTGGCTAACTATGACTATTTTAAGGCACTTCTGGAGTCCGATCGTAAAGCCTATAATCAAAAAAAAGAAGAGATTCTAAATTCAATTTTGGATGTAGTTGAAAAATACTATGTTCCTAATTTCAGGAAACATATGGTGTTTCACATTACTGGAAGCCCTACAACGAATGAGCGATTTTGTTGGTGCCCTAGTGGCAACTCCTATGGCTCAAAGCTTACACCCAAAAATATGGGACTTGGACGACTGAATCACGAAACTTCTTTAAAACACTTTTATTTTTGCAATGCCTCATCCGGCTATCCCGGCTTCGCACCAACGATATGGACAGGCGCTTTGCTGTATCAGAGGCTATCGGGCGATGTGATTTTAGGAAATTAATTTAAGAGGTAAACCATGAAAATTGCTGTTATCGGTGGTGGCGCAAGTGGAATTGTGACCGCTTATCTGTTGGATAGACAGGGGCATGACGTAACGGTCTTTGAACGACAGTCTATTTTGGGTGGTCATATTCGGACGCTAAATAAAAACGTGATCCCCAATCAATCTGAGAGTCCAGAAACACTTGAATGCGGGGTGCTTGAATTTCCCACAGCGTTTCATAATTTTATGGCTTTAATGGAAGATTTAGGTGTAGAGTTGGAACCTGTTGAAATTGGTTCTAGTTTATTTTTCAATGATGGCAGTCATTTTTTATCTGCTGTTATGATTAAGAAAAACTTCACAGGGATCAAACGATGGATTGAATATCTTCGCATTGATTCACTCTATCTCCGATCGTCCGTACTATGGCTCAGAACTCGATTTTCAGACTTAAGAGACCTCTATAATCATCCACTTTCTGACTACCTAAAGCAAGATTGTATTCGTAATACTTGGCTTAAGTTACTCGTTATGTATAGCTACTCTATGCCCCTAGAGAAGATTGATGACTTTCCATCAGAGTTAGCAGTCCCAGTACTGCGGGACGATGTTGCAGTAAATTGGGTTCGGATTAAAGGAGGGGTGTATTCGTATATTGAGCAAATCTTGTTACGTTTTAAAGGAAAAATTCTCCTCAATTCAGATATCGCGAAGGTTTTTAGAGATTCAAATAGCGTAAAAGTGATTCAGGCCACTGGTGAAAGTCAGGAGTTTGATAAAATAGTATTCGCGACGCCGCCGGATCAAGTGATGACACTTTTAGCGGATGCACGCGATGTAGAAATAGTCCGCTTCTCAGGTTGGAAAGCAAATTATGCTGAGACGATCGTACATCATGATCAATCAATGTACGATCGCTACAGCATTCAAAATCCTTCTGAATTTGATTTCTTCCAGACCCCAAATCATTGGGGTTATAGCAGTTTTCTAAACCAACTCTGCGGCATCAAATCAGCCCAGCACTACTTTTTAGCTTTTCAATTAGATGAACTGATTGCAACTAATTGCATCATTCATAGGCAGGCGCATCATACCCCGATGTATACGACTGAATCATTCAAATATCGAGATGAAATCGTTGCAACGAATGGTGAGTATCATACTTATCATGCAGGTGCCTATCTTGGAGACGGATTACACGAAGGTGCAGTTAGCGCTGCATTTCAAGTTGCTAAATTAATTGGTTAGGTGGAAATTATAATTCGTTGTAAAAGATTTCTGGTGTTTTATCCACCATTACAACCGTCATGTCTAACACTCGATCGAGGAAAACAGAAAATCTTCTAGCTTTTTTCTATCTTTTCTATAATTGCACTACCCAATTCAGGTAAGATATCGAAGTTTGTAT
>JANMIS010000076.1:0-1360 GCA_031375925.1 Synechococcales cyanobacterium OTE_70_concoct_197_sub | reverse complement strand
AAGATCATGGAAAATCAGATTCACATTCCGCTCGACTTACCGGATGTTCGCATCCTAGAGGTGAATCAACTCTCGCCCCAAGGGTGGCTGATTCGAGTGGAAAGTACCCTTGAAGGAAGCACCTGCACAAAATGTGGCCGTGAGATTAATGCCTTTCATGGTTATGATGCGCCATTACGATTACGTCATTTACCCCTGTTTGAAGTGCCTGTTTGGATTGAAATCCGTCCTAAACGATACCGCTGTCCCCATTGTGAAGGGGGTCCGACGAGCACCCAATCCACGACCTGGCATCAGCGTCGGAGTCCGAATACAAAAGCCTATGAGCAATGGTTGCTGCGCATCTTAGTGAATACAACGGTGCGGGATGTCAGTCGTAAATTAAATCTGAGTGAAGCCAGTGTGAATGGTGTGCTAGACCGTTGGATTGAGACGAGTGTGAATTGGGCAGATTTCGACCAGATTTCGACTTTGGGAATTGATGAGATTGCCTTGAAGCGCGGGCATCGTGATTATGTTGTCATTGTGACCCACAAAACAAATACTGGAGTGTCAATCCTAGCGGTCTTGCGAGACCGCAAGCGAGAAACAGTGGAACAGTTTCTGTCCAGTATTCCTCCTCGCTTACAAACGACGATTGAACGAGTTTGCAGTGATATGTATTCGGGGTATATCAATGCAGTGCGCGCCCAGCTACCCAATGCGCAAGTGATTGTGGACCGATTTCATGTGGCACAGAACTATCGCGACTGTGCGGATACCGTTCGCAAACAAGAATTAAAACGACTGAAACAGGAATTACCACAAGCCGAATATGCCCGACTCAAAGGGACGATGTGGGCTTTCCGCAAACCCTATGAGACGCTTCAGTGGGAGGAGAAAGTTAAATTAAATCGATTATTTATTTATTCCCCTGCCATTGAACAAGCCTACACTTTAAGTCAGCAACTGACGAAGATTTTCGAGACAAATCATACCAAGGAAACGGCGACCCAAGCAATTCTGGCTTGGGCAAAACGGGTCCGCCAACGACAGGTTAAGGCATTTGACTCCATTCTGACCACATTGGACAATTGGCTAAATGAAATCACCAATTATTTTATTGAACGTCAGACCAGTGGCTTTGTCGAGGGATTTAACAATCGCATCAAAGTCCTGAAACGTCGATGCTTTGGAATTTTTGATGTGAACCGTCTCTTTCAACGCCTCACCCTCGATCTCCATGGATATCAGCGATTTCCCGCAACCTAAATCTCTCAGGGTTGCCGATTATTTACTGCAATCCATATCTAGTGTCTTCCACGGGAGTTCTAGTAGAACCATAAAAGTTGGCCTGTTTCGTTCATGGGTGGAAATAGAG
>JANMIS010000033.1:0-1331 GCA_031375925.1 Synechococcales cyanobacterium OTE_70_concoct_197_sub | reverse complement strand
CTTCAGGGCAAGGCAGGCAGAGGTGACACTGGCTACAACGATCGGTCCCCAAAGCCGTAACCAAAACTTGGTCGAGCCGATCGAAAACCTGTGATTCTGAATCTAAGGCTTGAATACTGTCTAATGGCTGAGTCCATTCGTCAGGATTTGCAGGGCCAACGCTGAGGGTGTGGATGCGATCGTCAGACAGCAAAAACCGATAGTTTGCGGCGAGGGGCGTGAGCGGGGCGCAGTCTTGGGCGAGCTTGTCGGGTGGGGTGTAGAGCATGCCGCCTTTGTCGCCGGGAGAGATGATGAAGATGCCCATGTCATGCGCAGCGGCTTGGACCAGTGCGGGTTCGTTGCGCCGAAAGAAGAGGCCGTAATGCAGGTTAATGAAGCTGAACCCATCGGTGGCGATCGTGGCTTGGATCAGTTCTAAGCTGCCATGCGTTGAAAATCCAACAAGCTTGATTTTGCCGGCTGTGACATATTCCTGAACGATCGCCATGCAACCGTTTTGAATCCAGTCAAGATGCTCGAAGGTATTAACGCCGTGCAAAGCGAGGCAATCTAGGCGGTCTACTTGGAGGCGATCGAAGCTTTGTTGAAGTTGCGATCGAAATTCTCCTAGGTTAGGAGTGGGGCAGATTTTGGTGGTGAGAATGTAGCGATCGCGGTCAAAGGCTTTCAAAGTATTACCGAGAAATTCTTCGCTTTCGCCGTAGCCGTTGGCGGTTTCGAGGTGATTGATGCCATGGTTGAGGGCATGATTGATCGTCTCCGTCATTTGTGATTGGGAGTTAAGACAGCGCATGGTGCCACAAGATAGCACTGATATTTGAAGCTCTGTTTTACCAAACCGCCGATATTCCATGGGATTATTCTCAATCTGATGAGTACTTACTGGTAGCGCTCTAGAAAACTCAAGGCTTCATTTCGTAGTGCATAGTAGTCTTTGGACTCCCGTAGCTCTTGGTGATTCCGAGGACGTGGCAGATGAATCTCTAACACTTGGCCCACAGTCGCACTAGGACCATTCGTCATCATCACGACCCGATCGGACATAAAAATCGCCTCGTCTACATCGTGAGTAATCATCATCACGGCTTGGGGACGCTGGCTCCAAATGTCGAGAACGTCCTGCTCTAACTTCGGTCGAGTGAGGGCATCAAGTGCGCCGAAGGGTTCGTCTAGCAGCAGCATTTTAGGTCGAGTTGCCAGTGCCCGTGCGACTCCGACCCGTTGCTTCATTCCACCGGATAGAAAAGCTTTTCTTCTGGCTCGGCAACGGCGCGAACGGTAAGTCTGTCCTGGCTAACCTGATGCGCTGGGTGTTGGGCAGCTATGCC
>JANMIS010000023.1:0-6652 GCA_031375925.1 Synechococcales cyanobacterium OTE_70_concoct_197_sub | reverse complement strand
TTTGTGAGTTGTTACAATATAGTTATGAGGGGATAATACTACATCCCATTTTGGTGAATACAAGTCTGTTCTTTCACAATAGGAAATTATGGATACTCTCGAACTTGATGTTGCAACTAAGTTACCAGATCATACTGAATTACCTTGTGAGGATGGAACAATAGTGAAGAATTTTCAAGAACATCCTCAAAGCCTATTGCTAACCAGTTCGATCGCCCCAATTCTGGATGAGCTTCACCCGGATGGACGCTACGCGATCGGCCAGGATTGTGGTATCTACTGGCGATTAGATGACGACATCCCCGAACGCGGAGCCGAAGCACCGGATTGGTTTTATGTGCCGAATGTTCCGGCTTTGCTGAATGGCGAGCGGCGACGTTCCTATGTTTTATGGAAGGAGATCGTGGCCCCGTTAATTGCGATCGAGTTTGTCTCTGGGAATGGGACAGAAGAGCGGGATGCGACTTCGCCCTTTGATGGCGGTGAAAAGGCAGGAAAGTTTTGGGTGTATGAGCAGGCGATTCGAGTGCCGTTTTATGCCATTTATGAAGTGGATAAAGCCTCAGTGGAGGTCTATGAACTCGTGGGTAATCGCTACCACCGATCGCAACCCAATCAACGCGGCCATTATCCTGTTTTTGGCTTGGGTGTTGAGTTGGGGATTTGGCAAGGGGAGTACTTTAATCAAAATTTACCTTGGTTACGCTGGTGGGACAGCGAGGGCAAACTTTTGCTGGCTGGAGATGAGCGGGCAGAGCAGGAAAAACTCCGGGCAGAGCGTGAGCGACTGCGGGCGAATGAAGAACGATCGCGGGCCGATGAGGAACGATTAAGAGCAGATGAAGAACGATTAAGAGCAGATGAGGAAACTGGACGAGCAGATGAAGAACGATTAAGAGCAGAACGGCTTGCGGCTAAGTTACGAGAACTGGGGGTGGATCCGACTGATATTTAGACGTATCGGGTTGTGCTTCGGGCATGGCACGCTGTGCCCAAAACCTAACGGAGAGGACATCAATACTCCAACGATTTTGATTAAAAATGCAATCCAATAATTACCCCACCGCCACTAAGCGCGATCGGACTTCCAAATGCACCAGCAATGCATTCACATCCGCTGGGTTCACGCCGCCAATTCGCATAGCCTGACCAATGGTTAGCGGCTGCACTTTCGCCAGCTTTTCTCTCGCTTCTTTGGATAGGGTTTCGATGGCACTGTAATCCAAATCAGCGGGCAGCTTGCGATGTTCTTGCTTGGCAGTTTGGGCAATTTGGCTAGTTTGGCGTTGAATGTATCCCGCGTATTTAATATCAATCTCTGCACCTTCGCGCTCAGCACGATCGAGTTCCAAATTACCCAAATCAAATCGCTCTAAATCAGCATAGTGAAACCCTGGTTTACGCAGAAGCTCGGCTAGCGTGACCGATCCGCGAATGGGGTGCTGGGTATGGGCTGCGATCGTTTGACCAAGTTCATCCAATTCCTTAACGCGCTGAGTATTTAAGCGTTCTTTTTCAGCGGCAATATTTGATAATTTGGTTTGGAATAAACCCCAACGCCGATCGTCAATTAATCCAATTTCGCGGCCCAAAGGCGTTAATCTTTGGTCGGCATTGTCCGATCGTAAAATCAAACGGTACTCCGATCGGGACGTGAGCATTCGATACGGTTCTCGCAAATCTTTGGTGCAAAGATCATCCATCAAGGTTCCCAAATAACTGCTTTCGCGAGAAAAGACCACTTCACTTTGACCCAGCGCTAGTTTGGCCGCATTGATTCCAGCGACTAATCCCTGCGCCGCCGCCTCTTCATAGCCCGTCGTTCCATTAATCTGCCCCGCACAAAACAACCCCGCAATTTTTTTTGTCATCAATGTCGGGAAGCATTGCGTAGCGGGTAAATAGTCATATTCCACTGCATAAGCAGGACGCAGCATCACCGATTTTTCTAATCCCGGCAAGGTTCGCAGCATTGCTAACTGCAATCGCTCTGGCAATCCTGTAGAGAATCCTTGAACATAGATTTCTGGCGTATCGCGGCCTTCAGGTTCTAGAAAAATTTGGTGACTTTCTTTGTCGGCAAATCGAACAATTTTGTCTTCAATGCTGGGGCAATAGCGTGGCCCTTTTGAATCGACCCAGCCGCCATACACAGGCGATAAATGCAGATTATCTTTAATGATTTTGTGCGTTTCCAATGTGGTGCGGGTCAAATAACACGCCAACTGTTCGCGGGGTGTCCAGGCTTCTGGGTCAAAGCTAAACCAACGCACATCCTCATCTCCCGGCTGCGCTTCCAGCACTGAAAAGTCGATCGATCGTTTATCTACTCGTGCTGGAGTTCCCGTTTTTAATCGACCTGTTTCAAATCCTAATCGATTGAGTGTGTCGGTGAGTCCGATCGCGGCAAACTCGCCCGCCCGTCCCGCTTCCATGGACTTATCACCCACCCAAATCCGCCCACCCAAAAATGTTCCTGTGGTGAGAATCACGGCTTTACAACCAAAACCCACACCAAAATAGGTTTCAACGCCAATAATTTCTTCATTTTTACCCAAGACCAAATCCATCACCATGCCTTCACGGATCAGCAGGTTTTCTTGGTTCTCTACGACTTTTCGCATGGTCTGAGCATACTCGCGCTTATCCGATTGCGCCCGCAACGCCCACACCGCAGGCCCACGAGAAGCATTCAAAATTCGTTTCTGCAAATAGGTCCGATCGCTCACCCGCCCCATCTCACCGCCGATCGCATCCACTTCATGCACCAACTGCGACTTCGCCGGACCGCCGATCGCAGGGTTACAGGGTTGCCAAGCGATTTTGTCTAGATTCAATGTCAGTAACAACGTCCGACAGCCCAGCCGAGCACTGGCCAACGCCGCCTCACAGCCCGCATGGCCCCCTCCCACTACCACTACATCAAACTCATCCAAAAAATCTACTGCGCCACTCATTTCTCATCCTCTAGCCGATCGCTTTAGTATTCTAGCAATTTTGGGGGCTATGATGTTGATTAATGGCTCAGAATAATGATTACTAGAATCAAGTTAAGTGAATGCTTCATTCCTCTATTCCCGATTCCATTTTCGCTGGAGGCCCTCCCCCCAGCTTTCTAGAGCGAGTGCTCAATGCTATTCCTCGCGATCGGGGAGCCTTCAAAGTCTGGGTTAAAGGCTGGGTGGATGGTCTATGGCGAGAGTCGCCCCCAGTTTGCACAAATGTGAAAGCCTGGGCCGAGCAGCAGCCTGACTCGGTAGCTGAACTTCTGTATGCTTTTTACGCCAATCCAGAACCCATCACTCGGACTCTACCGAAAACATTAGAGCCATCGATCGACCCAATGTTTTTGACCTTACAGCACCAAGGCCCCGTTGAGAAATATCTAGTCAAACTATCCGGGGCGCAGTTAATTGGCAATAGTGGTTTGGTCATTTTGCCCGATGGACAGTACACGTTAGAACCCGCCATTAGTTCATATCATCTCAAGCAACTCGCTGAATACTACAGTGGCATTCGGCATCGCGTTTTCAAACGCCGATTTCTTAAAGGCAATTATTTCCCATTAATGCAGCTTTGGGCTTCCGCAACTAATTACTACCATACCATTCACGACAACATTCATCGCCTAGAAGGATTGCTAGAATTCTTACCAAAAGATGTGATTTTTGTGGTGCCGGAAGGTCTCAAGCCTTGGCAATGGGAGATTTTATCCACAATTGGAATCGCAGCCAATCGCTGTATCACGATGTCAACTACAGAGATTTTGGCGATCGAAACCTTATATTTTGCACCGTGGGGTGCGCCTTGGGAGTTTGATACTTTACGGGGATATGAATGGGGACGACAACGATTTTACGATCGCTACGAAGTTAAATCTAAACCGCCGAAAAAATTACTTTATATCAGTCGAGAACTCGCTAATTGGCGCAGATTAACTAATGAAAAAGAAGTCGAAGCACTACTATCAAGTTATGGGTTTGAGAAATGCCTACCGGAGACAATGACGATCGCGGAACAAGTCAAACTTTTTGCCGAAGCAAAAGCGGTGGTCTCCGTCAAAGGCGCGGCAATGACTAATCTGATATTTTGTCCTGCGGGAACTCAGGTTTTAGAAATTCAACTTTCTGAATACGATCCTCTAGGTCCGTGTTTTTGGTTAATGTGTGAACAAATGAATCATCATTACAGCTACATTGTCGGTGAAACTGTCAAAACCCGAAATTCTATCTATCGCGGTCAGAAAGGACAGGTCGCCAACCGCGAAGATTTGTATGTTGCGATCGATCGGCTAGAGCGATCGGTCCAAGCGTTGATAAAGGCAATGGATTAATCGGGAATCTTACTGTATTGTCGGAATTTTGAGATAATAGAATGAAGCTGTAGGTACAGCAGTTTCCCGTTTCACAACCAAGAGCAATGTTCATGTTAAAAACCTCCCTTCTGTCCCTCTTTCTCCTCCTAGGCTGCACTCCCAACCTCTACGCCACCCCAACACCCACAAACCCACAAAGCTCAATCCTCGCCAACACCCCAAAGACCCAAAACGCCAATCTCATTGTTCCAAAAACCGCCAAATTCACCTGGGGCAAACCGGGCGGCGATCGTTCTGAATACCGCGAAGCCAAAGTGACCTATCCCACCATCACTGGGCTAGACGACAAAGCCCTCCAAGCCAAAATCCAAGATTCCATCAGCCTACAAAGCGCCTTCGGACGATCGCTCTCCGACATGGAAGCCGATTTCAAAGAATACCAATGGCTCACGGATCTAGGCTACAAGGTCAACTACAACGATCGCAACCTGCTCTCCATCACTTACTCCGGCATGGGCGTTGGGGCCTACATCAGCAGCTTTGTCCGCTACCGATCGGTCAATCTCACCACAGGTCAAGTCCTCCGTGCTCACGACCTATTTAGAACCGAAGCCTTGGGTTCGATCGCTCTTCAAGTAGACAAACAACTCCAAGCAGCAATCAAATCCAAAGTCGCTGAACTCGACAGCTCCGATTACAAAGACATTGATCCAAAAATCTTCAGCGCCCACCGTTTTCGTATCAAACACCTCAATGATTTCACACTGACCCCCGAAGGCGTCATTTTTCATTACGAGTTTGGCTTCCCCCGTGCCATTCTCACCCTAGAACCCACCAATAACTACCTCATGACCTACGACCAACTTAAGCCATATCTCAAACCCGGTAGCCCGTTAGAGCCTGTGGTGATGAAATAGTTTTTAAATCATGATGCATACTGGGTTGAAACCCGATCGTACAAAGTCGTTCGTTCAGCAAATGGTCGGTGAATGGACGAGATTGCCCCTGATAGCGCTTCCACCGTCTGACAAGTGCCGCCGATCGCACCCGCCATGCTCGTAATGTGTTCTTCCATCAACGTCCCGCCAATGTCATTACAGCCCCATTTAAGAGACTCCGTTGCACCTGCTAAGCCAAGCTTGACCCAACTCGGCTGATGATTTGGAATCCAATTGCCCAGATAAATTCGCGCTACGGCCATGAGATGCAGCGCATCATTCAAATCCGGCTGATCGCGACCGACCCGCTTTCGCAGAGGTGCAGGGGCATCTTGGCCAACAAAGGGTAACAAAATAAATTCAGTGATGCCGATCGTCCCATTTGCCTTCGATCGTTTTTGCAGTTCACGCAGTTGATCAAAATGTTGAATTTGTTGCAACGGAGACTCAATGTGCCCCGACATCATCGTGCTGGTGGTGGGCAAATTTTGAGCATGGGCAAGTTCAATGATGTCGCACCAAGTTTTAGCGTTGATTTTTTCAGGGCAAATGACCTGTCGGATGCGATCGTCTAAAACTTCAGCAGCCGTCCCCGGAAGCGATCCCACGCCCGCCGCCTGTAATTCCCGAATCACTTCATCAAACTTCAAGCCATCCTCGCGAGCAATAAATTGCACTTCTTGAGGTGAAAAGGCATGAATATGCAGGTGAGGAAAAGCTGACTTAATTGTATTAACTAGCTTGATGTAGTAGTCGATCGATCGTCCATTGAGTTTTGCTTTTAGATTCAATCCTCCCTGCATACAGATTTCCGTTGCCTGGGCCGATACCGCCAGCGTTGCCTTTTCTAAGATTTTGTCGAAGTCTAGCCAATAGGCTCCTTCATCGCCCTCGTCTCGCCGAAACGCACAAAAACTACAATGCTGTTCACAAATATTAGTGTAATTAATATTGCGATTGACAATATATGTAACCGTCTCACCCGACTGCTGCTGTCTCAAAAAGTCCGCCGTCTCCCGAATTTTTTCGATCGCAGCCGCATCTTTAACGTTCAACAGTTCTAAGCCCATCTCTGGGGTCAAATCTTGCCCGTGACGCGCGATCGTTAAAGTGTTTGTCAGAGAATCTACCATCACCTTCATGCCTCAAGAAAATTCTCAATTCAACATTTTTAATAATAGTTATCTAAGTCCACTTCTGCTAATAAATGTAGTAATTGCTCCTCATTCTCTAGGTTTCCCACGAGGCGACGGTGAGGTAGAGGATGTACCCGAAGTAAGGTCGGTGTTGCAATCACTTGATCAAATTCAGCCTGCTCTGGATATTTTGAAATGTCAACGACTTGCAGGGTATAGGGTTGAAGCATCGATCGTTCTAAAGCGCGATGCAAATTTTTGAG
>JANMIS010000016.1:0-1888 GCA_031375925.1 Synechococcales cyanobacterium OTE_70_concoct_197_sub | reverse complement strand
ATGGCAACTTCGACTATCTTATGGGTTGCGACTTGGATATAGAGAATCCTGAAGTGGTGGGAGAGTTGAAGTATTGGGGTGAGTGGATTTATGACACGACGAATGTGGACGGCTTCCGGTTTGATGCGGTGAAGCATGTCTCGGCGGAGTTCTTTCAGGAATGGTTAGAACATGTTCGGCATTATGCAAAACGTGATCTCTTCGCAGTTGGAGAGTATTGGTCCTATGAAGTGGATGCGCTACATCATTTTATTGAGTCTACGGATGGCAAAGTAAGTCTGTTTGATGCGCCATTGCATTACAACTTTCATGAGGCGAGCCAAGCCGGAGACCAGTATGACCTTAGCAAAATCTTTGAGGGTTCATTAGTAGAGCAGCAGCCCGCTCTAGCCGTCACCCTCGTCGAAAATCACGATTCTCAGCCGCTCCAGTCCCTTGAATCGATCGTTGAAGGTTGGTTTAAGCCCCTTGCGTATGCTTTGATCTTGCTGCGCGAAGGTGGGTATCCCTGTATCTTTTATGGCGATTACTACGGCGCACACTATAAGGATACCGGGAAAGATGGTAATGAACATGAGATCTGGATGGATTGTCATCGAGTGCTAATTGATGCCTTTCTTCATGCGCGACAGCGCTATGCCTATGGGGAGCAAAGGGATTACTTTGATCATCCCAATACGATCGGCTGGACGCGATCGGGCGATGCAGAGCATCCGGGTGGCCTAGCGGTGGTCATGAGCAATGGAGAAGGAGGTAGCAAATGGATGGAAATCGGACATCCAAATTGTACTTACGTGGATGCGACGGAGCACATCAAGGACAAAATAGTGACCAACGCTGACGGCTGGGCGGAGTTTCCGACTCCAGGTGGTTCGGTGTCGGTTTGGGTCAGGGAGGGTTAGGACCTGTAGCTTCGTTTTAGTCCTCCGCCCTCATCCCCAGCCCTTCTCCCCCAGGGAGAAGGGAGCTAGAAATCAAAGTCCCTCTCCCTGGGGAGAGGGATTTAGGGTGAGGGCAGATTTGTCGCAAGTACGACTTAATCTAGTACAAGACATCAGGAGATGATGCCCGATCGCAGCGCTCTGACAGCGGCTTCTGTGCGATCGTCTGCGCAGAGTTTCGCGAGAATATTACGAACGTGGGTTTTGACCGTGCCTACAGAAATCACCAAGCGCTCAGCAATGGCCACGTTCGTACAGCCCTCCACCATGAGTTCTAAAACTTCGCGTTCGCGGCTCGTCACGGGGTCTGATGCGAGAATCTGTTCATACTCAGGCTCTAAGGCGCGAATTTCGATGGTTTGCTTTTCCGGCACCTCCGGTATGATCGATTCGCGTAACTGCCGCAAAACAATACTCGCAATAAACGGATCAATCCAAGGATAACCGCTGTGCGTTAAACGGATCGCCTCCACTAATTGCTCCATCCGAATGTCTTTCATACAGTAAGAATCAGCACCTGCGGCAAAGGAGGCAAGAACCATTTCTTCGTTACCCAGCATGGTTAACATAATGACTCTGGTTACAGTATTCAGCGATTCTGTCTGAAGCTGCTTCTGTTGGAACTGGCGAAATTTTTGGGTCAGTTCAATGCCATCAATACCCGGCAATCCAATGTCTACTAAGGCGACATCGATCGGCGTGGTCTGAAGCAATTGTAAACCTTGATGTCCATTACTCGACTCTCCAACGACCTCAATGCCTTCATGGCTCTGCAAGACGGTCCTTAGCCCTATGCGCACAACATCATGGTCTTCAATCAAGGCAATACGGATATCATTCATACTCAGTAGCCTTTTTCAACAGGGGTAAGACGTAAGCTCATGATCTATACTAAAGGGGAAAATGTACAGAATGACAATAATTCTAAACATCAATAATGAATATTA
>JANMIS010000012.1:0-2048 GCA_031375925.1 Synechococcales cyanobacterium OTE_70_concoct_197_sub | reverse complement strand
CTCGCACGCTGCGATCATTGGGCAACTGGCAGACTTTTTTTGCCGTGGTGGGATTCCTTGGAACGGGACTGATATTGTTGGTTGGGTTATTTCAAGCGATCGCCATGTTGGGTGGAGGGGTTGCGGCATTAAGTGGCCTTGTTGTCGGCGGAATGATGCTGGCGATGGGATTTTTTTGTTATCTGTTGCCATCGATTCTGATCCTGCAAGCGGCCATGTCCGCCCGAGCCGTGGCAAATTCGGGGCCGAGCAAGTTGCCGCATTTTTTTAAGGCTCAACGCGCTTTTTGGAGGTATTGCGGCATTGTCATGATGGTCGTTTTTGTGATCTATTTTGGGTTCTTTGTTGTGTTGTTGCTGTTTGGGCTGTCCGGGGTTTCGGCAACGAATCTTTAGAAAACTGCGGTGGTGGAGTTAACGAAGGTTGCAACCTTCGCGGACGGATGGGGGACAAAGTCGCTCGTCGTTACTGCGACGAAAATCGTAAACAAAACGGCAAGAGTACTTTCATCCAGAAAATAGTGTGATGCAGGATGAACAATCGGAGGAGCATCCGTTTTTCGACCCATACCAAGCATCGTTAGGCTCTAACACATCTCTCGCGACTTCGGTAAACTATTCGGAAATAAATCACGCAAACACGGCTTATGTCGTTTGCGGTCATGGATTGTTGGAAAGTTGTAGAAGGTACCAAGGATGGATTTAAAAAGACGCGACTACGCTTTTCGCACGCGGAAAGTGTTACTAGCTATTTTCGCGATCGTCTCCGTTGCTTTGTGGACAGGTATATCGGTTGCAGGCATTATTATTGACTCCACAGGTGTGGCGGGTTTCTTTAGCGGTGGGACTGACGATCAAGTATTTCCGTTGTTGACGACAGGCAACTACTCCGTCGCGGTGGGCGGCGCCGCGTTTCGTGGGAATTTTTATGGTCAACCCGTCAATTCCAATGTTTGGATTGCGGAGAATGGGAACATCAATTTTAGCGTCGATGGAGATGGTTCGTTTTTCCCGCAGTCGTTTTCTGACTCGCCAGCCTCAAGCCGCATCGCACCCTTTTGGGACGATTTTCAGTTTTTCGCGGGGGAAACGAATCAAATTATCGATCACTCCCGGATTGGCGATTATTTGGCGGTTACATGGCGGGATGCCTTCTTGTTCAACGATCTAGTGTTTGGCGTCCCGCTCGATTACGACAAGAGAATAACGACACAAGTCGTTTGGTTTGAACGGGACATGAACGTGAATGGCTTCGATTTTAAGAAGGACGATATTGCGTTTGGCTATTCAGGATATCGCAATGGGAATATCGATGCCACCATTGGAGTCAGCCATGGATCCGCGCCGGGCATGTTTACCAGCATTCCTGGTGATAGCGATGGCCTTATCTCTTCGAGACTTGGTCAAAGCAACTTAATCCCCTGGAATGACAACGAGTTTTTGTTGTTTCGCCCGACAGCGAACGGAATGTCCTACACGGGGACCCGCGAGTTCATTACCGCTGTTCCTGAATCTAGCTCTATCTTTTTGGTTTTCGCTTGGATGGCTTGTGCGTTTGCGATATGGCGTCGTCAACTCTTTTAACATCTTGTGTTCGAACCCACATGCGGTGACTAGAATCGAGCAGGAATACAGGTGCCGCCGATGGCTGCGAATCACTCAATGAAAAAACCCAGGAGAAAGTCCCCTGGGTTTCGCAAGTTTTGATCGTTTGCTTAAACGTCTTTTGACCTAATCCCTACCAAGTATACTCGGCACCTAGTGTGTAGCCTTGTAACGTGATGTTGGAATTGCTGTTGATGGATGGTGTTCTGCCAAGGTTTCCATTGAGTTGCGGGGTTGGGTTGAAGTTGTCAGTCGCCAGAGCCAGATTGTCGATAAACATCAGTTGATAGGACGATCGGAAAGCCCACGAGTGATTCAATCGGTAGTAGACTTGAGGCGATATCTGGGTGATGTAGGCGATCTTATTGGAAAGTACCTCCTCGGTCGCTGCAACTGGTAACGAGTTGGCGCTAATCAAAGTATTTTGGTGAGCACGATTGTTGT
>JANMIS010000007.1:0-1334 GCA_031375925.1 Synechococcales cyanobacterium OTE_70_concoct_197_sub | reverse complement strand
CTGACATGCTATTCAGTGAAGTTCAAATCGATTGTACGCTATATTGGGAAGAAGGCATAACCAAGCAATGCACGCAAGTCGCCGGTCGGCCGCGAATTTAAATCAGAGTTTTTCGGCGGCGACTGCGTGATCGCCAACGTTACGCCTCAAAGACATTCCGCATATGAACTTCGCGCTGGACGTACAGAAACTCGCGAGATTCACTGAGATCAACAAGGTCACTCCTCAGGAATACGCAGAGAATCTGTTTTACAGCGTTGCGATACTGGAAACCGTAGACATTCGAGACGTCAAAAGCGTCCTGAATTCAATACCATCAAATGCACTTTCCGCACTTCTCAATCACATTGCGACCATACTCGCAAATGACTATCGATTCCCCGACCTGCACTACGGTGGCGTCGGGCCAACAGCAGAAGAACGCGAGCGCATCCGATTGCAATATCAGAATCGTTTGAAGGATTTTGCTGGACGTCTCGATTCCGAATTTAAAAACTCCTATCGCGTCGAGCACGATGATGTACTCTGATTTTGCGGCGCACGCGAATGGTACAATGGCGTAACAAAGCCATGCACACGGAGCACTCGAAAACGCGGTTTGGCAGTGGTTGCCTTACTCCTCGTGCCCGGTGATGGCTGGCCGTTCTGGTCTTCCTTAAAATGTTGAGTCGATTTAGCAAACATTACCCCGCTTGCTGCATTGCAATCCTGTGCCTCATGGCTTCCGGGTGCAAGCCGAGTACACAAAACGTTCCAGCCACTCCTGCTTCACTGCAGAATGACAGTCCGCTGACGGACGAGACACAGCCCATACCGACTATTTTCATCTTGAATCCAGACACGTCGCGGCCGCAAGGATACCCAGACAGAATATCCGTCGCATCTGCGGAGGGCTTTGTTGTCGGCAAAGAAATCTTAGGGCAGGGATGCGGAGGCATGGTGTGGGAAGGCAATGGATGCGGAATGTATGACAATTCCTACGGTGTCAAAAACTCTCCGTGGTTCGAAGAACCCGTGCCGATTTCCTACACCTATGCCCAAACAAAGACAGGCACATTCTTGGCAGGACTTACGTTTGGTGACAACACCTATCGACGACCAGACCGCAATTCAGACTTCCTAATTTGGGATCGTAATATAGAACCTGAGCGACAATTTGAGCACGCGTATCGCATTCTCATGGGTGGTGATTCAGTTGACAGAAAGTTACTGCTAACAAAGCTCAAAAAGTCGTTGGTGGGGGTCGATGTAAATCGATTCTCTAGACAAAAGAGAATTGCGCTCCAGAGTTTACTTAAGAACTGCGTGACTGATGAAGACATTGAAGTCGTCTC